>NZ_KV821885.1:0-141650 GCF_001815785.1 Corynebacterium sp. HMSC056F09 | reverse complement strand
GACGTGTCTACTTTCCGGGGGTCAGGCCCCCCATCTCTGGGCTCGCATGGATCTACGCTCAGGCCTTGACGGTGCGACCCGTGCTGAGCCATGGGCGCCGGCGGAGTCATGCGTGTGTTGCGCGTACTCGATGGGCCCTTGATGCTTTGCTCCGAGTTGCCTGTCCCGTCCGCATCGCCGTTCCGAAAGTTCGAGCCTTCAGCTTATTTGGGACTTCTTGGTTCGCTGCCTTCTGGGCGCTTTCCTGTGTGCCATGTGTTGCCTGAGGGTCGCTATGCGTGCGGGTGGGATATTTGTGATGGGACCTTTAGATCTGGACTGATCTGCATCTCCCCAGCCGCCTTTGGAGCAACCCCTTTTAAGGCACTATATAGTCACTGTTACGTAATTGTGCTGCATTTAGGGAGCTCATCGGAAAGCTGTTTTAGCGCCGTTGGTAAGCCATCACCAGCTGCACGACGGTGAGAGCTACAAGCACTACAGAAAACGCTGCCAGAAGTTTCGTCCCCTGAAACCAGATGAAAATGCCGAATCCTGCGAGCACTACGAGACGCACCCACAGGACAGGAATAAGATGCCGATAATTCATGACTAACCGTGCGCGCTACTTCTCGAGGGTAACGCGAACGTTAACGTCGCCGACCTCGGAGATCTTTGCCGCGATCATTTCCGGGGCTTCGACGCCGAAATCGAGGCGATTTATCGGAATATCGCCGCCCAAGATAATGGTGTCACCATTGCGGACCACCTGGAAGTCCTGCGTCACGTTCTTGGTCTCGCCGTGGATGGTCAGGTCACCAGTCAGTGGGACGGTGACCAGTGAGCCGTCGTCAGGCACGGCGGAGACATCTGCTGGCTCGGTCAACGTGAAGGTCGACTCTGGGTACTTCGTCACCTCAAAAAGCTTCGACTTCATGTTCTGATCGCGCACCTTCTTGTCCGTGGTCAGGCTCGCCATGTCCACGGTGATGCTGGCTTCCTCAACGACCCCGTCCTTGATGGTTGCCTGGCCGGTGACATGCTTGGTGGAGCCAGACGTCGTGCGCTTATCCGCCGGCAGGATTTCGTCGATGGTAAACCCGGCTGAGGTGTAGTTATAGGCCGAACCTTGCACCACGTGCCATTCGCCATCAACATCTGTCGTTGCGGCATGGACCTTATCCGCGTTGATCGGCTCGGTCTTCACACCGCGGCCCATGATCACCGAAAACGCCAACGGTCCCAGGGCCAGTGCCGACGAGGCCAGAATCAGAACCACGAAGATACTGACAACCAGTTTGCGGTTACCTAATACGGATTTCATGTACTATCTCAATTCCTCAAGCTTACGAGCTAGTGCGACCAGTTCGGCACACAGCTGTTCCATCTCTTCAGCACTGGCGCTTTCCGACGCCGCCGTGGCCACGTCCTCGGCACAGCACCGGAGCTCAAAGAGACCGTCGCGGAGACGGTCCGCCTTGTCTGGAGTTAGGATGACAGCGTCCACGGGAATGGATGTCCCGACCACGTTGTGGCGCTGCTCGTATGCTCGTTGCTTGCACGAGGGCGAACAGAACTTGCGTGGCCTTCCCCGCCCGCCTTGTGCGATCTCTTTGCCGCACCACTGGCAGGTTGCCGTCCGGTGCCTCGAGGGCTTGCCGGGCTGCGGATCCTGTGTACCAATCACCTCACTCACCTTAGCCCATTAACCCGAGGGTGGGAACAAAGGCCGTGGGCCATTCGTTATAATGATAGAACTTTGGGTGATATAGGTCGACCCTGATCCCTTCCCTCAACGCTTGAAAAGGATGATGTTGCATGGCAGATCGCGTACTCCGTGGCAGCCGCATGGGCGCAGTGAGCTACGAAACCGACCGCGACCACGACTTGGCCCCGCGCCAGATGGTGAAATACCGCACCGAGGACGGCGACATCTACGAGGTGCCCTTCGCCGATGACGCGGAAATCCCCGAGGAGTGGATGTGCAAGAACGGTAAGCTCGGCACCCTTGTTGAGGGCGAGGGCGTTGAGTCCAAGCCGGTGAAGCCGCCGCGGACCCACTGGGATATGCTGCGCGAGCGCCGCTCCATTGAGGAGCTGGATGAACTGCTGACTGAACGCATCGAAAGCCTGCGTTCGCGTCGTCGGGCGGCAGCCCGCCTGCTCAAGGAGCAGAAGGAACAGGAAGAAAACGAAGGCTAAAAAGCCTGTCGCGCGCCGGTCCCACGGTCAAGGGGTAGTAGCTCCACAGAAGTGGAAGCCACTACCCTATTTGTCGTTTTGGGCCCTAAAGGCGAACGTCGCGCTAAGCACTGGCGCCTTCGTGCGGCGCTGAATTAAGTTCCGGCCACTGGAGAACCAGCTCGGCGAGGTAGACCGCCAGGGCAGGTCCCAATACCGCGAGGAAGAACACATAGCCTCCCCACTGCGCCGGGAAAAAGAGCGGGAACAGCACCAAGAGTGCCGCCGGGGATACCGCCACTAGAGTACGCGGTAGGTGCGCTACCGCCTTCGTCATGGCGGCCGTGCACCGTTGACTAAAGCTCAGCCCCGGGGCATCGAGGTGGAAGAACCACACGCTGATGCAGCCCAGCACGAGGAGCCCAGAAACCAGCGCGGCACGCAGAACGACGCCCATTGTCCCGAAACCGGCCTTCGCGATGATGGCGAATTCATAGGCAGCTAAGGCGCCCAGTGCCAGGCAGATAAGCCACCAGGCGGTATTTGTTCCGGGGCGGGTCAAAAGGCCCCGAACGAAGGCCGCGCCGCGGCGTGAACCTTCTTCGCGGACCATCTGTCCGGTCACCGCGTGGGCGGTGCGCAGAGACATTCCCCCAGTCACCACGGGAAAGCACGTGATAACGAGGAGAACGTTGACGATGACAAGGTCAGCGAAAAGGCTCAGGGCGGCGTAGAACTTCGATTCGGGGCCGAGCAAGCGATTCATGGTTCTTTAACCTATCGCACTTGATTAGCCCTTCACGGCACCGGCCGCCACACCTTCGATGATGTGCTTCTGCGTGGAGAAGTAGAAGATGACGATGGGGATGATGGCGAGGACCAGCATGGCCATCATGGCACCCATATCGCGGTTACCGTTGGAGCCGACGAAGGACTGGATGACCACCGGGATGGTCTTGTACCGAGTCGACAGACCAATGACCAAGTACGGCAGTAGGTAGTCGTTCCAAACCCACATGGCGTTGAGAATGGCCACGGTAATGGCCGTCGGCTTGAGCATGGGCCAGACGACGCGGAAGTAGTTTTGTAGCGGACCGCAGCCGTCGATCATCGCGGCTTCCTCGACATCCAAGGGGATCGACTTGACGAAGCCCGCAAACATAAACACCGACAGACCAGAACCGAAACCGAGGTAGAGCACCACGATGCCGATCGGGTTGTTGAGGTGGAGCATGTCTGCAATCTTGACCGTCGGGAACATGACCATCTGGAACGGGATAATCATGGACACCACGAAGAGGTAGTACAGAAGGTTTGTCCACCACGTCTTGACGCGCGTGATGTAGTAGGCGGTCATCGCGGAGAAGAACACGATGACGATGACGGACAGAATCGTGATGACGAAAGACCACAGGGTGGCTTCCAAGAAGCCCTGCTTGGTCAAGCCCACCATGAAGTTCTCGAAGCCGACCCAGGTTTCACCGATGGGAAGAGAGAAAGGATCGGAGGAGATAGCGAACTTGGACTTAAAGGAGTTAATGAAGATGAAGAGGATCGGCCCAAGGAAGACGATGGTGAAGAACACCAAGATGGCGTAGACCACGAACTTGGCGCCGCCAGACATCCGGGTCTTATTGTCCGAGGGAAGCTGGTGATCCTTCTTCTTCGAGGCCGGGACGGCCTGCGCTGAAGTGCTGGTAGTCATGACTTATGCCTCGATTTCCTTGGAGCGGGTCGCGCGCAGCTGGAAGTACGCGATGACGACCACGACGACGACGAAGATGACGGCCTTGGCCTGACCCACGCCCTCGACGTTCATACGGTTGAACAGCGTGTTAACGATGTTGAGCGCGACCATCTCAGTTTGTCCGCCGGGCGCGCCGTTGGTGAGCGCAAGGTTCTGGTCGAAGAGCTTGAACGAGTTCGACAAAGTCAGGAAGAGGCAAATAGTGATGGACGGCATGACCATCGGGATGGTGACATGGCGAAGCATCTCCCACTTGTTGACGCCGTCGAGCTCGGCTGCCTCGATGAGCTCCGGTGGGACATTCTGTAAGCCGGCAATGTAAATAATCATCATGTAGCCGATGAGCTGCCAGTTAAGCAGCATGATGAGGCCGGCGTAACCGAACTTCCAGTCCGCACTGATGGTCGTGGCATAGTGCGAAAGCACGGCGTTGATCATGGTTTGCCAGGTATAACCCAGCACGATACCGCCGATGAGGTTCGGCATAAAGAAGACCGTGCGGAAAAAGTTGGTTCCGCGGAGTTTGCGGGTCAGCATCCACGCCAAGAGGAAGGCGAAGACGTTGACGGTGATCACAGAAACGATGACCACGAGGACGGTGAAACCGAAGGCCGAGATAAAACCTTCGCGTTGGGAGAAAGCTTTGGCGTAGTTGTCGATGCCAACCCACTTGGCGTTGGTGATGGTGGTGAACTTCGTAAAAGAGAGGAAGAATCCCACGATGAACGGCACCAAGAAGGCAATCATGAATGCCAGAAGGGTGGGCAAGACAAAGACTGGGAAGTACTTCTTCAGCGTTGCTTGCATGGTGGTGAAACCTTAATTTCAAGTGGTGCCACACGCTCCCTAGCGGGAAGGCGTGTGGCGAGGGGGTGGGAACTTAAGGCCTAGCCCCAGTTGGATTCCTTCTCGGCAGCCCAGTTGTCCTTGAACTGCTTGACGACGTCCTCCCACTTCAGGGTGCCGGAGGCGTACTGCGACAGGGCCTGGCCGAAGTCATCCTTGAACTGCTGGGACGGGAAGTACTGGAAGTTCCACGGGTAGGTGGTCAGATCCTTGTTAGCGATAGCTTCCGCGACCTGCTCAGCGAGGGGATCATTCGGGGTGTCCTCGGCGGTGTAGCTTTCGAACGGTGCGATGAAGCCGAGGTCCTTAACCACGTGCTCCTTGCCAGTCTCGGAGGTAAACAACCAGTCCACGAAGTCCTTGGTGGCCTTCTGGTCGACCTCGGAGGCCTCAGAGTTCACACCCAAGTAGTTCTCGGTACCGACGTTGATGCCGTAGTTTTCTTCGTCCGGCAGGCCCATGTACATCGGCAGGAACTTGATCTTGTCTTCCTTGACCACGTTTCCAGAGGTCTCAGCGATCTGGGACCATGCCCAGTTACCGTTCTGGACCATGGCGGCCTTGCCCTGCGCAAACTCAGCCATGGAGTCAGACACGGTCTTGGAGGGGGCCAGGGTCTTCGCCACGGTGGAACTATCCAGGTAGAGGTCGAAGAGGTTCTTGAATTCCTTGTTGTAGGAGAAGTCGATTTCGTTGGTGTCCTCGACATTCTTGTCCTGGTACTCCTGCCAGATAGGAGCATTAGCCAGGTGAGTCTGCCAACGCCAGTCTTCGCCGGAAGTCAGCGAGGTGGAGGCGAAGGCGCCCTCGATGCCAAGCTCATCCTTCTTGGCCTGCATGTCCTCGGCGACTTCCTTGAGCTTCTGGTAGCTCTTGATTTCGTCGGTGGACTTGATCTTCGCGCCGGAGGTGGCGATGTACTTGTCGAAGATCTCGTCGTTGTAGATGATGCCGAAGCCCTCGACGGCGAACGGAACGCCACGTACCTCGCCATCTTCGGTGGTCAGCGGCGGAATGTCGTCGGTAAGCTGCTTGGCTACCTCGGTATCCGACATATCTGCCATGTAATCCTGCCAGGTGATGAAGCCAGCGGGGCCGTTGACCTGGAAGAGAGTCGGGGCTTCGTCCTTGCCAATCTCTGCCTTGAGGGTCTGCTCATAGGAGCCGGAGGCGGCAGTGACGACCTTGACCTTGACGCCGGTCTCTTCAGTGTAGGCCTTTGCGATCTCCTGGTATGCGGCGTCCTGTTCGGGCTTGAAGTTCAGGAAGTAAACATCGCCTTCCTCGTCGGTAGAGCCGGAGCACGCGACGAGACTTGCGGCGGCGAGCATGGAAGCCATGCTGATGGATGCGATGCGAGTAAGACGCTTCATGAGGTCCTCATCTTTCTTGATGAAAAGCGGGATGATGAGCCGAGATGGATACCCGGCCCGTATTCGGTTGTGTCTGGGATTCCTTCCGTGACGAAGGATTCTTCCCAGCGCCACCAAGTGCTTCATAGCGGATCACAATCCAACTATGAACTGGTTAGCCTGTCTCCTACCTTAGTGAGGTATTCCACATAATCAAAAGAAAACGGACCTAGAACGCCCGATTGTGACTATATCCATATTCAGGCACGAAATCTTTCCCCATTTAAGGGGCAATCGGGCTTAAAACATACAAATCAATATAATAATCAGCTGAGAGCCGCGTTTTCGATCTGTGGTTTTGGAGGCCACTGGGGCACGCAAGCGGTTATGACAAGTCTCCGTTTGTGGGCTGTGCGTGGAGAAGCCGCGCCTCGTCTCGGCGGGCGGGCAGCACGGACTCAAGGTAGGATGCCGTCGCCTCCGGAAGGGACACGTCCTCTCCCCTCTCTTGGGCAAGGAACCAACGGTGGTCCACGATTTCGTGAAAAATCTGCGCGGGTTCGAGCTTCTGCAACATCTCTACGGGGACAGCGGCGATGGTCGGCTCGTACTCTTGCGTCATCCACAGGTGCGCGGCCTGGGTAAGCCCCACGTGAGGCCCACATTCGACGGCTTGGTAGGCCTGGATGGAACCCAAGAGGCGCTGGGCTTGGTGTTCCTCGACGCTTAATCCCGTCAAACTCAATAACTGCGCGCGGTAGTGGCCGGGATCGACCACCACTGGGCGAATCCGCACCACGTGTTTCGAATCGTCCTTCGTGACCTTGAGCTCGCCTACATCGAAACCCAGCTGATTGAGGCGGTCAATCCGCTCGGAGACGCGCCAATACTCGCTGGCGTCCACGGATTCTTCGGCGGTTAGTTCCGTCCACAGCTCGAGGTAAGAGCTCTCAACCAGGCTGCCTAGGGCGATGACATCGATGGAGGAATCCAAGCATTCTCCTGCTTGCAGGTCCATGAGTTCACCGATGATGTTGACGCGGGCGATGTCGACGTCGTAAAGCCTGCGTGATTCGGAGAGATTGGGCTGGAACTCCCCCGTTTCGGCGTCGACAAGATAGGCCGAATAGGTCTCGGCGTCCCGCCGGAAGAGGGTGTTCGACAGCGATACATCGCCCCAATAGAAGTTCAGCAGATGCATGCGCACGAGTAGCACTGACAGGGCCCGGATTAGCTTTTCCGCCTCGACTACCGTGAGGTGTCGCGAGAAGATCTCGCGGTACGGTAGGGAAAACTCCAGGTGCTCAGTGACCAGCGCCGCGGTGAGCTCCCCGTAGCTCTCTTTGGCTGGGTGTCGGCCGGTAATCACGGCAACAGGGCGCACACTGGGTGCGCCAAGACGCTGCAGTTCGCGCAGCATTTTGTATTCGTGGTGGGCGGTACGCGCGCCGATTTCCTTGACCGCGACGATGCCGCGGTTAATCCCCACGAAACGCACGATGTGCCGGGAAATACCCCTAGGAAGGGCCGCGATGAGTTCAGCGGGCCACTGTTCCAGGGGCGTATCCCACGGCAGCGTCAGAAGTGCCGACGCGTACGTCGAGGAGGTGATACTCATAGACTCTTTCACGTCGAGTCACTCCACCTTCGTAGCTGAATTAATCCTGGCTCTATGCCTATCCGTGCTGCTTGGCTCGCAGTAGCCGGGCACGGGCTACGGCAGGCGCTTTCCAGTCGAGGCTGAGAAGTTGTGCTGGCCGCCTTCGACGATGCGTGCATA
This sequence comes from Corynebacterium sp. HMSC056F09, assembly GCF_001815785.1. Taxonomy (NCBI): domain Bacteria; kingdom Bacillati; phylum Actinomycetota; class Actinomycetes; order Mycobacteriales; family Corynebacteriaceae; genus Corynebacterium; species Corynebacterium sp. HMSC056F09. Next base: position 133,765 of record NZ_KV821885.1, on the reverse strand, counting down.
GAAAACGCTGCCCGGGGCGGGTGCGGTGTTCGGTGCGGAACGAACGACGATCTGACCGGATTCGGGGACATCCTCGCTCGAGGAGCCGAGGTCACCTTCGCCCACCAGCTTGCCGTAGAGGAAGGAATCAGAGCCAAGTTCCTCTACGAAGTCGAGCTTGATGGGAATGGAGTGGTCGGTGGATTCGCCCTCCGGGATGATCTCTAGGGCCTCCGGGCGGAAACCGATGGTGATGCGATCATTGTCTTCCGGGGTCATGGCCGCGATGGTTTCCGGGGACAGCTTGATGCGGGCGTGCCCCGAGGTAGCGTCACCATCCTTGACCGTAAAGGTACCGAGGTTCATGGCCGGGGAACCGATGAAGCCGGCGACGAAGACGTTGGCTGGGCGGTCGTAGAGCTCGCGGGGTGCGCCGACCTGCTGCAGGTAGCCGTCCTTGAGTACCGCGATGCGGTCACCCATGGTCAGTGCCTCGGTTTGGTCGTGGGTGACGTAGACGGTGGTGACCCCGAGCTTGCGCTGCAAAGCCGCGATCTGGGTACGCGTCTGCACACGCAGCTTGGCGTCGAGGTTGGACAGTGGCTCATCCATGAGGAAGACCTGGGGATTACGAACGATGGCGCGGCCCATGGCTACGCGCTGGCGCTGACCACCGGACAGGGCCTTCGGCTTGCGCTCCAAGAATTCGGTCAGGCCCAAGGTAGCGGCGGCTTCATCGACGCGCTTGTTGATCTCGTCCTGGGATTTGCCTGCGATCTTTAGCGCAAAACCCATGTTCTCGCGCACGGTCATGTGCGGGTAGAGAGCATAGTTCTGGAAGACCATAGCGATGTCTCGGTCACGCGGTGCGACGTGGGTGACGTCCTTGTCGCCGATGAAGATGGCACCGTCCGTGACGTTTTCCAAGCCGGCCAGCATGCGCAGCGTGGTGGATTTACCACAGCCGGATGGGCCGACCAAGACGAGGAACTCGCCGTCAGCGATTTCCAGGTTGAACTTCTTGACGGTGGGTTCTGTAGCTCCTGGATAGGTTAGGGATGCATCTTTGAACGTTACGGTTGCCATAGCAAACTCTCCTCCATCGGCAGGTACGTGCCGAACGATCCGTAGTGTGAGAATGAAGTGAAACAAGTCACTGTGCACCGGATAAAGTGCCACTTACGACATTAGCACCGATGGTGGTTATTACCACAAAAGCCCGAAAGCCATGACAGGCCTTCGGGCTCGTGGTGAGGAAAGCAGTTTTAGCGGTTGAGTGTGCCCTTCACCAAGTTGGATACCTCGGAGACAAAGTCGGAAACAGCAGTCTTAGCGTTGCTGAACTTGGGGCCAAGCTCCATGTCCTTTACCGTGCGTGAGGTGATCTTGGATACCTCAGAGGTAAAGTCGCTGACCTGCTCGGAGCGGTGCGCAACGCCCCACTTGGTGACCTCCAGCAGGGAATCCTTGACAAAGGAGCCGTCAAGCTTCGACTCACCCAGCTCGCGCTCGGTAAAGGTAATCGGTACCTCGCGGACATCGAAGCCATCCTTGATGGCGCGGAAGGCAACGTCAACCTGGAAAATGTAGCCGGCGTTAGAGAGCTCATCGAAGTCTAGGTGCTCGAGTAGCTCGCGACGGAAGGCACGGTAACCGGCGGTCATGTCGTTGATGCCGGTGCCCAAGGCGACCGAGATGTACTTGTTGCCCAGGCGGGAGAGCAGCTCGCGGTTGGCCGGCCAATTGACGGTCTCACCGCCCGGAACATAGCGAGAGCCGATGACCAAGTCAGCACCCTTGTCAATTTCCTCGAGCAGCAGGTGCAGCTGCTCCGGTGCGTGGGAGCCGTCTGCATCCATCTCGCACAGCACCTGGTAGTCCTTCTCTAGGCCCCACTTGAAACCGGCGATGTACGCGCCGAGAAGTCCGCCCTTGCCCTCACGGTGGAGAACGTGCAGGTGGGAGTCCTCAGCGGCCAGCTTATCCGCCGCGTCACCGGTGCCGTCCGGGGAGTTATCGTCCACAATCAGGATGTGAACCTCCGGCGTTGCCTTGCGCACACGCCCGGTAATGAGCGGTAGGTTCTCAATCTCGTTGTAAGTAGGGATGATGACCAGGGTAGATTCGCGGGTCGAGCTCACTAGTTCCTTGCTCCTTTAGATTTCTTTTTCAGGCGCGCTGCGTCGTCCGGACAAGCGGGTGGAATAGATCGCATACAGCGCACAGACCGTTCCAATAATAGCCATGAGCCATTGCAGGAGCGAACCATAACGCACCGCAAATGTGCGCCCTTCTCGCAGCGGAAGCTCTTCTTCGAGATATGCCGGTTCAAAGATACCGCTGGCTTGGCTCACTGAGCCATCCGGGTAGACGATCGCCGAGACTCCGGACGTAGCCGCCACAACGACGGCCCGATCCGCTTCGATCGCGCGCAAGCGGCTCATGGCCAACTGCTGGTAGGTCATGTCGGAGTCACTAAAGGTGGCATTGTTCGTCGGTGTCGTGAGGATCTGCGCCCCGTTGTTGATGGCGGTTCGGAACGCCTGGTCAAAGCTGACCTCATAACACGTGGCAACGCCCACTGCGGTCCCAGCCATGGTGACCACGCCCGGACCGTCGCCGGGCTTCATGTCGCCCGCCAGGTCCACCAGATCGGTGATCTTCCTAAAGAAATCACGCATCGGCATCGTCTCACCAAAAGGCTGCAGGTACTTCTTGTGGTGGTACTCCCCTGCCGAGCCATCCGGATTAAACACCTGCATGGTGTTCCGTGCGCCAACCTCATCCTGGGTCAGCGTTCCGACGAGGATTGGGGCATCGATGTCGCGGGCGGCGCCGTCGATAAGCTCCCGAGCGTCCTCATTGGCAAAAGGATTGATATCGGAGGAGTTCTCCGGCCAAATGACGATATCCGGTCTGGACCCATCCTGCGCGGCCTGCTCGGTCACGCGGACGTGGTTATCCAGCACCGCGCGGCGTTGGGCGGCAAAGTCAAGGCCCAGCCGTGGCACGTTTCCTTGCACCGCGGCGACCGTCACCGTGCCTGTTGTGCGGCCCGGGCGGTCCACGCTCTGTGCCGCTAGCAAGCCAGCTAGCAGTGGCACCGCCAAAAACGCACATGCCAGGCGCGGTGAGCGGGCAAGCCCCACCAATCCTGCGCCTACGCAGACCACCGCGCAGGTAATGAGTGCCGGCCCGCCCCACGAGGCAAGGTTGGCGAGTGGGCCCTCTATTTGCCCCCAGGCGAGGCGCACCCACGCAAAACCGCCAAAGGGCACTGAGGAGCGCAGCATTTCTACCGCCACGTAGAAGAACGGGAAGAGGGCGAAACCGTAGTTTAAGCGCAGCAGAGCCGCTCCGCCGATACCAAGGAGGATGCTGTACAGAGACAGGAATAAAGCGAGCGCAATATAGGGCATGTTGCCCACTAACTCACCAATCCATGGCAGCGTGAACAAGTACAACACCGCGCTATGTACACAAGCGACGAGGGCCGCCCACCCCAGACCGAGGGGTTTTCTCCACGGTGAGAGCGCTGCCACGAGCATCGCCATGCCGATTATGCCGGCGGCCCACCAGCCGCGTGGCTCAACGGCAAGGTAGGTCACCGCGCCTGACGCAGCAGCGAGAGCGAGCCGGGCCACAAGTACCAGCACTACTTCTTTCCGTCCTCAAAGTCTTCGGGCTTGACGTGTTGGGTCCACGTGCGGATTTCATCTTCATCCAAGACCTCATGCGACTGGCCAGTTTGATCCATGCCCCCCATTCCATCACCGCTGGCGCCTGCGTCAAAGGTGCCGAAGGAACCATAGGAATCGCGGTGCTGCGCCATGGGTGAGGCTTCGTACACGCGCACGCCCATGTTTTCGATCTTCCGGAACATCGATGCCGCAAGTAGCGTGCGGATGATGGACCGCGTGGGCGCAAAGATAAGCAGCGCTCCGAAGACCGTGGAGACAAATCCGGGCAGTGACAGCAGGATTCCGCCCACCATGGTCAGGCCAACGTTGCCTGCCGTCTTGCCCGGGGTGGGATCCTCCATTACATAGACTCCGTCTTCGGTCTGGCGGATGCGGCTGACCATCATGCGGCGGACTTCCCAGCTGGCTATCGTCATACCGAAGAGCATGGTCAGCGCCAAGGCTAATAGTGCCCACAGCACACCAATCCACTCGGCAACTGCCCAAAACGCCAGGGTTTCGAGGAGGATGTACGCGATGAACAGAAGAAACGGCATGCAGCCCACCATACTTGCTGGGCCTGGCGCTTCGCAGTAGACCCTCCCAGAGCGATTAGACTGTCCCACCATGTCCCTCCCTGAGTCGAAGCATCCCGAATCCGATACCTTGCGCTTCCATCCCGCCGGCGGCGTTGTTACTCCCGAGCAGTGGCTCGCTCTGGGCCAGGCCGCCAGGGAACATGGCGATGGCAATGTGTACCTAGAGCAGCACAGCGTCATCAGCCTGCGAGGCGTCGACAATGCGCAGGTGCTTGGCGACGTCCCCCTGCCCACGACCGCCGCCCACGTGCTGGCCTCTCCCCTCTCGCTGCGCGCCCGTCAGGTAGCGCAGCGGATCGCGGAAGCCTTAGCCGACGTCGATCAGGATGCCCCTGCGATAGCCCGTGCCGCGCTATTTGGTGTGGACAGCGGTGCTGGTGATCTCCTCACACACGGGGTGGCGGCTGGCCTTCAGCTCTCTGGTGAGGAGGCGGAAGACGATGAAGATACCGCCACCGCGCGCCTGATCCGCGACGGTGAGCCCACCGGGCCGCTGCTGGGGCTTGCGGATGCCATTTCCCAACTCGTGGACTTTGCGGAAAAGGTCTCTGCAGATCACCTGCAGGACCTGGAACGTGTCTCGGATGCGGCAGGGTCAGCTCCCACTTCGCCTGCGCTGCCCATCGGCTGGCTGACTGAGCACACGAAGCCCGGCCGCGTCGATCTGGGCGCGGGCCTGCAGCATGGCGTGCTGCCCGGAGAATACGCTGGGCTTATCGCCCAGCTGGGCGCGTCCATCTCGGTAACCCCCTGGCGCGGATTGGTCATCCACGATCTAGCCGAGGGAGATGCTGACGTTGTGTTGCGCGTCCTTGCACCGCGCGGATTCATCTTCGATGCGAATTCTCCTGCCCTCGGGCATCACTAGCGCGGCATGTGCCGCCAGATTGGCCGCGGGACCAGTTTCATGATCCAAGCCAACACCTGAAGACTCCGGGGGATCCAGAGGGTGCGGGACGCTGGCTTCGAACCCGACGAGGCTGCGATGGCTTTCACCACAGCTTGTGCCACGACGTCTGGGGTCACCGACAAGGGCGCGGGTTTCATCCCCTGAGTCATGGATCCAATGACGAAGCCGGGGCGCGCGGTGATCAGCGCTAGGCCGCTGCCGTGCAAACGATCTGCCAAGCCTTGGCAGAAGGCATCCAGGCCCGCCTTGGTCGAGCCATAGACATAGTTAGCCCGGCGGGCCCGCCACCCAGCGATGGAGGAAAAGGCCACGATGTGCCCTCTCGTCATGACGTCGGCAAGCACGGTGAGCATGGATACCTGCGCTGCATAGTCCACCAGCGCTATGTCGAAGGCGTGGGCTTCGTCGTGCTCCGCGCGCTCCTGATCGCCCAGAATTCCGAAGGCGACGACGGCCGTGGTGATCTCTGCCCCTGCGAGTGCTGCGGCTTGTTCGATGACCGCGCGGTGGGAGGAAACTTCCGCAGCGTCGAAGGACAGCGTGTGAACGGACGACGCCCCGCTGCTGAGGAGTTCGGAGTGCAGCCTGTCCATACCGTGTTCGCCCCGCGCGGCGAGAACTACCGGGCGACCCTCACACAGCCGACGTGCAAGCTCCCCACCGATGTCGCTGCGCCCGCCAAGAATCAGTAGCGCGCCAGTTTCTCCCATTAGCGCAACCCCCGCGGTGCCTGGTTCAGGGACTCGTAGCCGGACTCGGTGATTACCACGATGTCCTCAAGGCGCATTCCCCACTTGCCCGGTACGTAGATACCCGGCTCGATCGAGAAGGCCATGGACTCGGAAAGTTCCAGCCCGTTTCCTTCCATGATGAAGGGCTCCTCGTGCGTCGACAAGCCAATGCCGTGTCCGGTGCGGTGCGTGAAGAACTCACCCCAACCGGCGTCTTCGATCACGCTGCGCGTGGCTCGGTCGATCTCCTGGGCGGTCGCACCCGGGCGCGCAGCAGCTCGGCCGGCAGCCTGGGCCTTCTCTAGGACCGCGTAAGCCTCGCGAAACTCTGCCGGCGCGGCAGCAGGATCGGCGCCAACGACGTAGGTGCGGGTGCAGTCGGAGTGATAGCCCGAGGGCAGCGTGCCGCCAATATCCACCACCACGGGATCGCCGGCGGCGAGTACTCGGTCCCCAAAGTCATAGTGTGGATTGGCTCCATTCGGACCGGAGCCCACGATGATGAAATCCACTTCGCGGTGCTCGCGCAAGATAAGCTCGCGCAAATCCGCCGCTACTTCGGCCTCAGTGCGCCCCGGCTGCAGGAGGCGCGGCACCTCGGCGTGGACAGCGTCGATAGCCGCCGCTGCAGCGCGTAGCTCAGCCACCTCATCTGGATCCTTGCGGGTAAAAAGCTCGGCGAGGGCCTCGGTGGCCAGAACATACTTTGCGGGGTGCTGTTCCTTCGCAGTACTAGCTTCGAGGTTGCCAATTGCGGACTGAAAGCGCAGCACGTGATCGGCGGTGAGTGAGGACCCCAAGGCAACGGTGGAAGGACGCGCACCTTCCAAGGCCAGCGCATAGGGATCCTGCCCATCGCTCCATCCCACCAGCTGGGCTGCGACGCCCTGAAGCGACTCAATGTCGGTGCTGGGGGCGACGATTACCGGTTCGGCATCAGGACGGATAACCAAGCAGGTCAGGCGCTCGTGGGAAGAGACCCACGAACCGGTGAGGTACGCGAATTCGGCACCTGTACCCACTAACAGGATGTCGATGCCCTTAGCAGCTGCGATAGCGCGGGAACGGCTCAGTCGGGACGCATAATCAGTCATGACAGTTAGCCTACCGCCCGCCTTTGTCCAGTTAAGCTGGGAGGCGTGAATTCCCATCCCGCTGCCGTCAAGCTCCGGACTCGCTCAAGCTATTGCTCGGGAGTGCTCATCGATGCGTCCTTAAGACCCCGCTCCCAACAGGCAACCCGGTTGGTTCTGACCTGCGCGCACTTCTTCCGCGACGGCCTTGATAAGGGGGATCACTACAGGGTGAGTGGCGGGTTCAACCGGCGCGTCGCCGCCGTGCGCACGATTGATGGGACCGACATGGCGCTGTGTTTGCTCGACCGGCCGGCCCCGCCCCGGGACCTTCCTGGGCTGGCAGAAAGCACCCCGCCATTCCGCGCTCCAGTAACCACCTGGGGATATGGCGGAAAAGCTCGCCGTGCACAACGACGCAGTGGGCTTTTTCTCCTTCCCTTCTTCCGCACCTGGTCCATTGACTTCCTCACCACCGTCTCCCCCGCCGGTTTAGTCTTCAACACGATTCCGGCAGTCAAAGGTGACTCGGGCGGTCCAGCTTTAGTCGATGACGCTGTCATCGGTACGCAAGCCCTCATCCTTAACCCGCTGGGGCGCAACCTCAAGCTCGCCACCGTGGCGCTCGTTTCGCCCCACCGCCAAGTAATCGGTGCGGCAGCCACGGCGCTGCTTCGCGGTGGCTCCGAAGACTAGGCGCTAAGCCTAGGCGCCGATGGCGACGACGCCGCGCTGGATCGCGTCGATGGCGCGCCGGGCATTGCGACGAATCTCGTCCTCGTAGCCCGTCTTCGCCACCTGCTGAAGCAGGTCAATGACCTGGCGGCACCAGCGGACAAAGTCACCGGGGGTTAGCTCTGCACCAGACTCGTTAGCCGCGCCCATGCAATAGGCCAGCGGCGCGCCCGCCGTCCACTGGTGGATAGCTAGCGCGAAAGAAGGCTCCGGCTCCCTCGTTTGCGGCAGGTTATGGCGTTTCTCATCGGCGACGAGCTCGCTATAAATGCGCCATGTAGCGTCCATGGCGTTAGCCATTGCGTCGGTAGCCGCACCGGGTTCCCCGCGAGTGGTCTTGCGGTTTTCAAAGACACAGAGGGAGGCCACACCGGCCAGCTCCGCCGGGTCGAGGTCGTTCCAGATACCGCGCTTGAGGCATTGCGCCACCAGTAGGTCCGATTCGGAGTGGATTTTGGCCAGACGCTCGCCCTCATCCGTGATGACCGGCTCGCGGTTTTCGCCGTAACCATCAAACTCCACGTAGTCCATCTCCGCCAGAAGAACCACGATGCGCTCGAAGGTGCGGCCAAGAGTATCCGTGGCGCGCTCGACCTTATCCTCAAGCCTGGCTAGCTCGCGTTCGCGGCGCGCCAGCTTCTGCGTCACCCCGGCCAGCTGCTCGCGGTCGGTCGCGGGCCAATGGTGCACCGGATGTTCGCGGAGGGCATCGCGCAACTGCGCGATCTTCTTGTTGGGGCGATTCCGCGGCTCAGTGCGCATCTTCTTCGGACGCTTGTAGTAGTCGCGCTTGAAGGACTCCTGGACAAATCGGGTATGGCGGCGCGGGTTCTTCTGCGCTGCGCGCGGGAGCTTCATGTGCCCAACGACGATCGGCGGATTATCGATACCGGCGGAATCGATGCGTCCAGACCATCCCGTTTCAGTGGTTACCCAGGGGCGTGGATCGGCAGTCTGGTTGGCCGGAGTAATAACGACAGCCAACGTTGGCCGCTTCTTTGTTGCGATGGCGATGACCTCACCCACCTGCAAGCGAGCCAGTACTGCGGCAACTTCCTTGTTCCTCTCCTCCTTCTTGGATGCCCGCGCTGACTTCTCCTCGTCGGTCAGCGCTCGGCGCAGCCGCATATAGTCCATGAGAATCTCAGCGGGGTCTTCGCCATCGGCGGCAGGCGGAGCCAAGTTATCTACGGCCTGCTCCAACTGTGCGCGTAGTTCGCGGACGCGGTGCTCAGCGCGCTCAATCTCTCGGGTTTCCTCCACAACGGATCCATCCGCCTGGAACTGGGCGAAAGACTTCTCCAGCAATCGGAGCGAGTCATCAAAGCCAAGCATGCCTAGCAGGTTGATAGCCATGTTGTAGCCGGGCTCGAAAGTGGAAATGAGCGGATAGGTACGAGTTGACGCAAGCCCCGCCACCGCGGTGGGATCCATAGCGGGTGCCCACTGAACGACGGCATTGCCCAAGGTATCGATGCCTCGCCTACCGGCGCGGCCGGTGAGCTGTGTGTACTGGCCCGGTGTCAGGTCCACGTGTGCCTCGCCGTTAAATTTCACCAGCTTTTCCAGCACCACGGTGCGCGCCGGCATGTTGATTCCTAGGGCTAGCGTTTCGGTGGCGAAGACTGCCCGCACGAGGCCCTTGACGAACAGTTCCTCCACGATGTGCCTAAAGGCCGGAAGCATGCCCGCGTGGTGGGCAGCAAAGCCCCGCGAGAGCGCTTCGCGCCAACGTTTGAAATCAAGGACCTTGAGGTCTTCTTCCGGAATGCCTTCCACGCCCTTATCGACGATGGCCTTAATCTCTGTGGCCTCCTCCTGGGAGGTCAGCACCATGCGGGAGCGCAAGCACTGATACAGAGCACCGTCGCAGCCCGCGCGGGAGAAGATGAAGGTAATTGCCGGCAGCATCTCCATTGATTGCAGCTCTTTGAGAACCTCCGGGCGGCCAAGCGGACGGTAACGGTCCTGCGCACGAGGCGCGCCGCTGCGCCGATCACTGTGCCGGTCGCCGCGCCCGCCGCCTTTGTGACGGGCGCGGGCGCGGAAGCTCGCACGGTTCTGGGCATAGTCTGCGCGGCCTGTGTCGCTATCCCCTGCTTCTAGGCGCTGGATACGCCGTGCGAGCTCAGTGTTTACCTGGCCGCCTGAGTCGGGTTCAAAGAGCGGATAGATTTTGCGGCCGACCATCATCCACTGGTCCAGCGGTACTGGGCGCTTGTCGGTGACAATGACCTTGGCGTCACCACGCACGGTGGTCAGCCACCGGCCGAACTCCTCGGAGTTGGATACCGTTGCGGACAAACCAATGATGGAGACGTGCTCCTCCAGGTTGAGGATGACCTCTTCCCATACCGCGCCGCGCGAGGCATCCGCCAAGAAGTGGATCTCATCCATCACCACGTGGGTCAGACGGTCGAGTGCGCCGGATCCTGCATAAATCATGTTGCGCAGGACCTCGGTGGTCATCACGAGGATGTCCGCGGAAGAATTGATGGAGACATCACCCGTCAGCAGCCCCACGGCATCCTCGCCGTGTGCCTCAACGAGGTCGTGGTACTTCTGGTTACTCAGCGCCTTGATAGGTGTGGTGTAGAAACAGCGGGTCCCTTGGCGCAGCGCCAAGGACACTGCGAACTCACCCACCACGGTTTTACCTGCGCCTGTGGGCGCACAGACCAAAACACCGTGGCCCGCTTCAACTGCTTGGCATCCTTCAATCTGGAAGTCATCCAGTGAGTACGGTAGTGCTTGAGTGAACTCGTCCAGATGCGTCAGTGTCATAAGACCCCAGGGTACCTGTCAGGGACGGCGTACTAGCACGCTGGCCCCGGCCCCTAGACAAAGAGCTTGGGCAGGAGCCTCAACAGGCTATAGAACGTCGTCGAAGAAACCGCTTTGTGGGGGCTGGGTATTGGCCTGATGGGCCTTTGGTGCCTGAACGTCACCGGCCGCAGCTGGAGGGACGGGGCGGGAAGATACCGGTCTAGAAGAAGCAGAGACGCTCGTGGGCGCGGACACTGGAGCTGGCGCACCCACGCTGCCCGGGGCTTCGCCTAGCGGGGAGGCGACCTCATCATCCAGGTCCATCCAGTCTGGGCGCTGGCGCTTCTGGCGCTTGTCGTTAACACGGCAGAACTGGAAAGCCATCTCCACGAGGAGCACGAGTGCGCATGCCAAGACGAGCATGGAGAAAGGATCTTGACCCGGGGTAACCACTGCGGCAAAAACCATGATGGCGACGATGATGATGCGGCGTTTGTCCTTGACATCGTCGTATTCGAGAACACCGAGCAGGTTGAGGCTGACTACGAGTAGCGGGATCTCAAAGCTCACACCGAAGATGAGAAGCAACGTCAGCAGGAAGTAGAAGTAGCGCTCACCGGTCAGTGCAGCTGTCTGGTACTCCGAACCCATTCCCATGAGGAATTCCAAGCCCACGGAAAGAATGACGTAGGCAAGAACCGCACCGAGCACGAAAAGAAGAACCGCAGTTGAGACGAACAAAAAGGTATAGCGGCGCTCGTTCTTGTGGAGGCCAGGAACAATAAAGGCCCACGTTTGGTAGAGCCAAACTGGCGATGCTAAGACCACACCGGCCAAAGCGCCAACCTTCATACGCAGCATGAGCATTTCGAAGGGGCTGGTGGCGAGCAATCGGCATTCGCCGTCTGCGCTGAAGGAGACGCGGCTTTCTTCCGGGAGCGAACAATAGGGTCCACGCAAGATTTCGCCCAGTGGCGCCATGTTAAATGGGGCGTTCTGATACCAGACGAATCCAACAATGGCACCGACTACGAGAGCGAGAAGTGAAATGACGATACGCCGACGCAGCTCCTGAAGGTGCTGGACGAGGGTCATCTCACCCGTCGGATTCTTGGGCTTGCGGCGAAGCTTTGAGGTCCATTTTTGCTTCTGCGCGTTAGACGCGGCATTCGACGGCGTACTCGCGGTACTCAAGGCAAGACCTCCACAGAAAGCCCATTGTGGCAGACACGTCCATGGTGCTCCGAGGGGCTCGGAGCATGACGTGGCTGCCAGGAAGTTGATTAGTTCTGGTTGCCGTCAACCGGCTTGGATGTGCGCGGTTGCATCTCCGGGCTGTTCCAGAAGTCCTCATCGTTCTTCTTCGATGCAGCAATTTGGGCCTGCTGCTCGGGAGTGTTGTTCTCTTCCTTCATCTCATGGACTTCGGACTTGAAGATGCGCATGGAACGGCCCATCGAACGAGCCAACTCTGGGAGCTTCTTTGCGCCAAACAGCAAAACGATAATCAGGACAATAATTGCCCATTCCCAGGGTCCTGGCATGAGTTTCCTCGATTCATTTGATTAAAGGACGTCGAAACGGAGCCAACAAGCTACGGCGAGCTACGTTTCATTTCTCGGGCTATGAGTATAACGCTCCAACGCCCGATTTCTATGCTCCGAAATGGCATCGACAAGCTTTTGCGGCCCCACGACCCGCATTCGGTCGGCTTGGCCGAGGGCGAAGCGGCTAAACCATGCTTCAGAGCCGACGGGCATTGTTGCAGCTATGAGGCCATTTTCCAGTGTTTCTCCGAGGGTGATGTCGTAGTGCTCTGCCAGCCAGGTGAATTCTTGGTGAATCTCCAGCTCCGCAACAAGAGTGTGATCTAGACCAAAGGGGGAATCGGGGTTGAAATCCAGTTCGCGCACATGTGGTGTCGCGGAAGCGTCGAGCACTTCGACATCACTCATCCGGTCAAGGCGGAACGTGCGGTGCTCCCCCACCGACTCGTCCCAGGCCACCAAATAGGGTTCGCCGTCCACGATAAAGATGCGGGCCGGATGCACGGTACGCTCACTCGTCCGGTTGGAGGACATACTCCAGTAGGTAAAACGCACTTGCCGGCGCTTGTCGACGGCCCCCGCCAACGCCGCTTGCACCTCAGACTCTTCGGGATCGGTCGTGGCCAGGGAGTCATAGATGGCGGCTGTCTTTTCATCCATGATCTCGCGCAGCTTCGCGGCGGCAGAGTGGACCGCGGAGACGTCGACAAGCCCCGGCATTGCCTCAAGGGACTCGAGCGTCAGCAACAATGCGCCGGCCTCAGTTGGGGTCAGGCGCAATGCCTGGGTCAGGCCCTGGTCGTTGTAGATCTCGATGCCATCGCGGTAGCTAAAGCTTAAGTCGATAAGGTCCTCGGTATTGCGGCCCACACCGGAGCAGAAGAGACGGTCGATAGCATCCTTAAGCTCAGCAGGGGTCATCCCTAAATCCTCGGCAGCCTCCATCGGAGTCAGCCCCGGGTGGTTACGCAGGTAAGGGATGAGGTTGAGGGAGCGAACAAGGGACTGCAGCTTGCGGGGTTGATCAACCATGGCGGGCCTCCTCGCCAGACGCTGATGATGGGTCATCACCGACACTTAGGAGTGCGATGATGTCGGCACGAACCTCGGGTGGCTCGATAACCACGACATCTGGTGCATAGCCAGCAGCGGTGCGCACCAACCAATCGTGGTGTACGTTGGTGAGTTCTAGAAGTCCATCCTCGCGCCTGCGTCCGGCGTCGACAAGCTCGGCGGCCTGCCCCTCGGGAACCTCGAGGACTGCATTTACCGTTTCGCCCCGCTCCAGCGCCTCTACAACGAGATCCTGCAGTGGTGCAGTGGGCTCGAGGTGCGTGGCCGCAGCGCGCGAGCGCCTGACGTTGTCCACGCGGGTAGCGCGAAAAGTTCGGGGAGCCTCGCGGTCCACATCCCAACCGACGAGATAAACACGATCCCGGTGGTTGACCAGCCCCCAGGGATCCATATGGCGGCGAACCGCCTCGGCAGAGGGCGTGGCGTAGTAATCGAAGGAAATGCGCAGCCCAGCACGCACTGCGGTGATGACTCCAGTGACGAGCTCTGGGCTCAACCTGGTCATGTCGTTGACTGCGGTGTACACCGGCGCTCCGCTCAAGTCGCGGGAGGCGCCTGAGGCTGCGATCTTGGTCCACGCGGAGAGACTGAAATCGCTTAAGCCTCCCGGAGTGCCGATGCCGCCGGCTACGCCGAGAACCATGGCCTCCTCCGGCGTGAAATCGACGGGAGGTAGCTGGTAGTTTTCGGGATCGAGCCGGTACAGCGAACCTTCCGCGCCGCTGCTGTGTACTACTGGCACACCGGCGCGCTGCAGGGTCACGATGTCGCGGGAAAGCTGCTTGTGAAAGGCTTCATCGCTGCGTGACTGGTAGCCCTCGACGTGGCTGCGGATCCACGCCGCGCTGCGGTCCGGAACCCCGCCTTGGTACGCTGCCCCATGCAGGGCAAAGGTGAGGTTGGTGAGCCTTTCGATAGCGCGGTCTCTGACCGGCGTCCGGGCTGCAGTGCGATCTACTGAAGGCATAGTGGCAGGTTCCTTGATCAGCTCTACGGCTCTACGAGCCTGGGTGCGAACGCATGTAGTCTAACAACCCATCTAGGCGCGGGTCCTCGGACACAAAGGGGTCGGAGAACTCCTCGGTCATCGGTTCAGGCCGGTTGACCTTCATCCGCGTCCAATCCACCGTTACCGCGGCATCGAGCTCGCGGGCAACAGCGAGAAACTCCCCGCGCAGCTTGGCACGGGTGGTCTGCGGGGCGGTGTCGACTGCGGCGTTGATTGCAGCATCGTCGATCCAGCGTTTCACCATGCCGCGCTGCTCCAATACGCTGTAGAGGCCGCGACCTGGACGGATGTCATGGTAGGTCAGGTCAATCTGTGCCAGCTTGGGGTGCGACCAATCCCCGCCCAGGCGCTCGCGGTAGCGGTTCAGCAGGCTGCGCTTGATGACCCAATCGATCTCGCGGTCAACGCCGGAGAAATCCTGAGTGTCAATGGCCTGGAGGGTGCGCTTCCACAAGTCCACGACCCGGGCCAACTCAACCGTCGGAGTGCCTGCGTCCTCGCGGTGATCCAGCCAGCGCTCGGCAGCGGTACAGAGCTCCTGCTGCACGGCGAGCGCGGTGGTGCTGCCGCCTCCCTCAAGCGGAAGCTCGGTGCGGCCGGTGGGGTCGAGCGCGATGGCCCTAATGTGTTTAATTGGCTCGAGTACCGAGAATGCCGGCACCTCAAAACCGGCTTCCAGCATCTCCAGCATGAGCAGCGTGGAGCCAACTTTGAGGGCCATCGTGGGTTCGGCCATGTTGGAGTCGCCAACGATAACGTGCATGCGGCGGAAACGCTTGGAATCACCATGCGGTTCGTCGCGAGTATTGATGATGGGGCGCGAGCGAGTCGTCGCAGAGGACACACCTTCCCACACCTGGTCGGCACGTTGGGAGAGCACGAAACGCGCGGGTTCCTCTCCCTTGGCAGGTCTAACCATCCCTGCGCCACAGATGAGCTGGCGGGTGATCATGAACGGCAGCAGAGCTTTGCCGAGGTCCTTGAGCACCACGTGGCGGCCGATGAGGTAGTTCTCGTGGCAGCCGTAGGAATTGCCGGCCGAGTCCACATTGTTCTTGAACAAGTAGACAGCGCGCTTCTCCCCCTCCGCCGCCAGTGTTTCCTCCGCCTGCACGGCCATGCGATTGACCACAGCATCGCCGGCGCGCTCATAGGCAATGAGCTGGGTTAAGCTATCGCACTCCGCGGTAGCGATCTCCGGGTGGGAACCCACGTCGAGGTAGAGGCGGGAGGCGTTGGGACTAAAGATATTGGAGGAAGAGTACTTCGACACGATGGGCCGAAAAAGCACGCGGGCGATCTCATCCGGGGACATCACCCGCTGTCCATCGCTTGCGCTCGCTGTAATGCCGTACTCGGTTTCGATGCCCATAATCCGCCGTGCATAAACGGGGGCGCTATCGGAGGGCTGCTCCACCTTTATTCGCCGCCCTTTTGGACGTAGGAGCGCACGAACTCCTCGGCGTTGGACTCCAAAAGGCCGTCAATCTCATCGAGGAGGTCATCGGTACCCGCGCTGTTGATGCTGACTTGTCCGGCGTCGAACTCCGGAGTGTCGCCTCCTTGACCGTTGCCGCCACCGGCGTTGATCTGAGACTGCTGTCCGCTCATTCTTAAGAGCTCCTTTCGCGAGTGGAAAATGCTGCGCTAATACAGTGTAGGGTACTCGATTCGCACCCCGAGCTGGCGCAAACTATTAACGAAGTCGGCGGCGCTGTCCGCAGATTCCAGCAGAGCGCCCACCTCGTCCTGCCCGAGTCTTTTTGTGTCGTCGAGTGCCACGCAGGCAGTACCAGAGTTGGCTCCCTCGGCCTCACCGATGCGGAAGGTCAGCGACTGCCAGGACGCCGCCAAGACATCCTCCCCGAACTTTCGGGTGGCGTGGCCGCGCAGGTAGGCGCGGGTATCCGCGGGCGGCGTTTCCGCTGCAGCAGCAATCTCTTCCTCGCTGACCAAGGTACGCATCTGCCCCTTGCGCACGAGCGCATGGTAGAGGGACTTTGCCGGATCGATGTCGGTGTACTGCAGATCGATCAGCGCCAGCTTCGGATCATCGGCCGCCACGCCGCGGTCCAGGTAGCCCTTAATCAAGCGGTATTTTGCTACCCAATCCAGCAGGTGGGCGGCCTTGAGCGGGTTGTCGGCCAGAAGCTCGACAACCTCGTCCCAGACGGTGAGTACCTTTTCATCCGCTTCGGAGGCGGCGGTAACCCTTTCCCGGTAGATGGCCAAGATGTCGAGGGCGGTGAGGCGGCGGCCGTCGTGAAGCTTAAGCTGATGGGTCAAGGTAAGGTCGCGGCTCACCCGCTGCACCTCCTCCACCGGTTCCATAAGGCGCATGTCACTAAAGTCCACGCCGCTCTCGATGGCATCGAGTACTAGCGAGGTCATGCCTAGCTTGAGCAGCGTCGAGGTGTGGGACATCGTGGCGTCACCGATGATGACGTGCAGGCGGCCGAAGTCCTCGGCCACCGCGTGTGGCTCGTCGCGGGTGTTAATGATGCCGCGGTTGAGGGTGGTTTCTAGGGAGATTTCCTGCTCGATGTAGTCCGCGCGCTGCGAAATCTGGAAACCTGGCTCCTCTCCATCGACGCCCACACCCATGCGGCCGGCACCGGTGACCACTTGGCGGGCAACGAAGAAAGGAATCAGCCCCTGGGCAATATCATCGAAGTCGGTGTTCCGAGAGTACTGGTAATTCTCGTGGCTGCCATAGGAAGCCCCCTTGCCGTCCACATTGTTCTTGTAAAACTTCAGCGGCGGGCAGGGATCGTGTGTGGCCAACACGGACGTGCCCTGCGCGGTCAGCGATGCTACGGCCTCCCCTGCACGGCGCAGGATGAGGTCACCGGCGGCGTCGTAAAGCATCGCATCCCAGGCATTCGTGCACTCCGGTGAGGAGTATTCGGGGTGGGCGTGGTCGACGTAGAAACGCGCGCCATTGGCGGTCACCACGTTGGCCACACCCAGCGCGTTCGGGTCCACCACCGGCACGGTGTGGTAGCGCTTGAGATCGAAGCCGCGGCTATCGCGCAGCGGGTGCTCCTCCCGAAAATCCCAGCGGGAGCGCGCGCCGGTATGCAGGGCGGCATAAGCCACAACAGCATGGGTGGAGGTCACGATCGGTGACAGCGCCGGGTTGGACGGCGTGGAGATTCCATACTCAGTTTCGGTTCCTAGAACACGGCTCATGGCTACACTCCCATCAATTCGACCTGGGTGACATACGCGCCAGCAGAGGTACCTGCGACGATCTTTGCCCACTCTTCCGGGTTGGCGGAGGTGGGGACGTATTCCGATTCAGCCTGTTCCGCGGCTATAGCCTCGTGGAGGTGCGCTGCGGTTATGCCGGTGGACTTCGCCCCATCGGTGGCAGTGGCTGCGTCCAACGCTTCCTTGATCGCCAGCTTCTTGGCACGGGAGACGATGTTGGCGATCATTGCGCCGGACACGAAGTCCCGGTAGTGCAGCACACGCGGATCCGCGTTAGCGAAGTGGAGTTTGACGAACGGCCGCTCGGCGTAGAGATCGTCGACCGCGGTATCGATGAGCTGGGAAAGGTCGCCTTCGTGCGGGACTGATTCTGGAAAGTGGCGCGCAAAGATTTCCCGCGCGCCCTGCTTGGTCGGGCGGTTGACGCGAATCTTGATATCGAGGCGCCCCGGGCGCATGATGGCGGGGTCGATGAGTTCCTCGCGGTTGGTGGCGCCGATGACGATGACGTTGCTGAGCTTCTCCACACCGTCCAGCTCCGTCAGCAGCTGCGGGACGACGGTGGTCTCCATATCGGAGGACACGCCGGAGCCACGCGTGCGGAAGATGGATTCCATCTCATCGAAAAAGATGATGACCGGGCGCTGGCTGCCATCCTCGGTGGGCTCGGAAGCAAGCTCGCGGGCGCGTTCGAAGATGAGGCGGATGCGGCGCTCAGTCTCGCCTACGAATTTGTTGAGCAGTTCTGGGCCCTTCACATTGAGGAAGTAGCTGGGGGCACTAGCTGCCAGTGATGCGGACAGCGAATGCGCCACCGCCTTGGCGATGAGCGTCTTTCCGCAGCCTGGCGGGCCGTAGAGCAGCACGCCCTTAGGCGGCTGGAGGTCATACTGGCGGTAGAGCTCTGGGTGGAGGAAAGGCAGCTCGACGGAATCGCGGATAAGGGAGATCTGCTCGTCCAAACCGCCGATGTCCTCGTAGGAGACGTCAGGAACCTCCTCCAGCGTGAGCTGCGCTACCTCAGTCTTGTGCACGCGTTCGGTGGCTACACCTGATTTGGGCTCGACCAAGAGGGTATCGCCGGCGCGCACGGTATCCCGCAACGCTGCGGCGAGGAGAATAACCTGCTCTTCACCAGAGGAATTAATGACCACGGCGCGGTCGGTGCCGAGACGCTCTTGTAGCGTGGCCAGCGCGCCGGTATTTACAGGGGCGCAGGCCTCCACGATAACGAAGCCCTCGCCCAAGCGCACCTGCTGCCCTACTTTCAGGGAGCCGGGCTCGAGGTTCGGCGAAATCTTGACCCGCATGGCTCGACCGTTGGTATAAACCTCAGCGTCGCGGCGCGAATCGTGCGCACGCCCGGAATAGCCCAGAAAGACACCGTATGTGGAGGCGGGCTCCGCAAGGGCGTCAACCTCCGCGAGCATCTGCTGAAGCTTCGTGCGAGCATCCTTCAACAGGGCAGCAAGCTTGGCATTGCGTTCAGCGAGCTGCTCTATCTGGCGACGCTGCTGGCCAAGTTCCTGGGAATGAGTGGCATCGTTCATAGATCCCACCCTAGCGCGCAGCAACCCACGATTAGTGTGAAAGGGTTTACTTTCGGGCGCGGCGCTGTGGGCGGGGTGGCGTGACGCCGTCGGCAAGCCGGCGTGTCCAGATCAGAAACGCTGTGTGCGCGTTCATGCGGTGCTCCGGGCGGGTGGCCAAGCCCTCCACCTTCCATTCGCGCACGAGGGACTCCCAGGCCCGCGGCTCCGTAAAGCACTTGAGCTCGCGGATGCCCTCCATCACCTTCATCAGCTGCGGCACGGTGGCGACATAGGTCATGAAAACGCCGCCCGGGATGAGGATATCGCGCACCTTCTCGAGGTGCTCCCAGGGCTCGAGCATGTCCAGGATGACGCGGTCCACCGGGCCACCCAGATCCTCGACGGTGACATCGGCCAAGTCCCCCAGACGCGGGCTCCACCATTCGGGCTGCTTACCGAAGTATTCGGTGACGTTGTCCACGGCGTATTCCAGGTGATCATCGCGCACCTCATAGGAGAAAACGTGGCCTTCCGGCCCCACGGCGCGCAACAGCGTCATCGAGAGAGCGCCGGAACCGGCGCCGGCCTCGAGCACGCGTGCGCCCATGAAGATATCGCCTTCGACCAGAATCTGCGCGGAGTCTTTGGGATAAATCACCGCGGCACCCCGTGGCATCGACAGGACATGGTCCACCATGAGGTGGCGAAACAAGAGGAAGGAGCTGCCCAGAGTCGAATCGATGACGGAGCCTTCATCCATGCCGACGACATCATCGTGGTTGATGATGCCCTTGTGCGAATGGAACTGGCCTCCCTCCTCGAGGACGATGGTGTAGTGACGCCGCTTGGCATCGGTGAGCTGCACGCGGTCGCCGTAGCGGAAGGGGCCAGAATAAGCCATGGCGTGGGTACCTTTCACATAGTTTGGGTGGCTAGGATTAACCCACCAAGTATGCCTCAAGGGCGTTACCAAGCCATAGTTGGTCGCGCTCGCCCACCAGCTCGCGGGCTGAGTGCATCGAGAGCATCGGCACTCCCACGTCGACGGTGGGAATACCCAAGCGGGTGGCGGAAATCGGCCCGATAGTGGAGCCGCAGGGCACGTCGTTATTGCCTACGAAGCGCTGGTAGGGCACCTCGGCGCGGCGGCAGGCAGATTCCCACAGGGCCACGGTGTTGGCGTCGGAAGCGTAGCGCTGGTTGCCGTTGATCTTGGTCACCGGCCCCTGGCCGATGATCGGGTGGTGGGTGGGATCGTGCTTTTCCGCGTAGTTCGGGTGCACGGAGTGGGCGGCATCGGCCGACACACAGCTGGAGCGCGCGAACATTTGGAAGCGCTGCTCCTCATTGGCGCCAAGCGCCCGAGCGGTGCGGGTAAGGATATCCCCCAGAATCGGCCCACCCGCGCCATAGCGCGAAGAGGAGCCAACTTCTTCATGGTCGAAGGCCGCCATGACGAGGATGTCCTTGTGCTCAATCGAGTCGGCGTTGCGGGCAGCGGCGAGAAGGGCACGCAGGGAGGCGTGGACGGAAGAGAGGTTATCCATGCGTCCAGCAGCGATGAGCTTTTCGCCGGCGCCAAAGACTTCACCGCGCTGGGCATCGGCGGTAATGAGGTTGAAGGAAGCGATGTCTTCTGGGGCAACGCCGAGTTGCTTGCCGACGACCCCCATCACCGACGTCTCCGGTGTACCTACGGAGAGCACCGGCTGCATGTGGCGCTGGCGATCCGGCTTGAACTCATCCTTGCGGTAGAGGTGGATAGCCAGCGAAGGCAAGCGCAGCAAAGGGCCGGTATTGACCAAGTGGCGGCTACCATCCTTCGTGATGACCTGGCCGCCCACGGTGAGCTCGCGGTCGAACCAGCTGTGGAGAAGGACTCCGCCATAAACCTCGACGGCGACCTGCTGCCAACCGGCGGAGTCGAAGTCCGGGGTCGGTTTGAGAGCCAGCCCGGGCGAATCCGTGTGGGAACCGATAATCCGGAAGCCGGAGTCCGGGCTCGCGCCCTCGGGGACAAACCATGCCATGACCGCACCACCCCGGACCATGACGTGGCCGCCCGGTTCGGCTGACCACTCGGCGGACTCATCCTGGCGGCTAAAACCCGCCTCAACGAGTCTGCGCGCTACCTCCTCAGCCGCGTGGTAGGAGGACGGGCTGGCGGCGATGAAATCGAGAAAATCTTGCGTAGTGCTCATGCTTCCAGCTTGCCACGGACTGCCGGGTGATGCCGGAAGGACTGTGGGTGCCTATGCGCTAGGCTGAGAAACATTATGCCGAAACGACTAGCCCTCTCCCCTTCCCGCGCCTCCGATTACAAGCAATGCCCGCTGCTCTATCGCTTCCGGGCCATCGACAAGCTCCCCGAGCCCAAGACGAAGGCACAGGTCAAGGGAACGCTGGTCCACGCCGTCCTGGAAAAGATGCACCAGCTACCCCGCGAGGAGCGGGAGTACCCGGTGGCGGTGAAGATGATTAAGCCCGTATGGGCAGTGATGCTTGAATCCGATCCCGAGCTGCGCGATCTGGTTCCCGAGGGCGAAGAACTCGACTTCTTCGTCGAAGCACGTCAGCTCATCAAGGGCTATTTCCAGATGGAAAACCCCCAGGGCTTCGACGCCCACGAGTGCGAGATGTACGTCGATACCGTGCTGCCCAACGGTGTGCCGGTGCGCGGGTTCATTGACCGCGTAGACGTTGCTCCCACTGGCGAGGTGCGCGTGGTGGACTATAAGACCGGAAAGAAGCCGCTCCCCCGTTATTCCCAGGACGCGCAGTTCCAGATGAATTTCTACGCATTGGTCTACTGGCGGCTGCTTGGCACGATCCCCACGCAGTTGCGGCTGATGTACCTCAAGGTACTGGACTCTATGTTCCTCACGCCGGGACCGGAGGAACTGGAATACTTCGAGCGCGACCTAGGCGAGCTCTGGGCCAAAATCGAAGGCGATGGCAAGGCCGGAGACTTTAGGCCGAAGACTTCAAAGCTGTGCGGTTGGTGCTCGTTCCAAGACCTCTGCCCGGCTTTTGGTGGAACGCCACCCGAGTATCCCGGGTGGCCCGACCAGACGGCGTAAACTGCGCTGAGTAGACCGTACGGCGGCTTAGAACAAGCCGGAGATCGATCCGTCAGCGGCAACGTCGATGTTGTTTGCCGCGGGCTTCTTCGGCAGGCCCGGCATGGTCATGACGTCACCGGTTAGGGCAACGATGAAACCAGCGCCGGTGCGCGGCTGCAGCTCGCGGACGTGGAGGACGTGGCCTTCCGGAGCGCCGAGCTGGCTGGGATCATCGGAGAAGGAGTACTGGGTCTTAGAGATAACGACGGGGAACTTCTCCCAGCCGTTGTCCTTGATGTACTTGAGATCCTTGAGCGCCTTGGAGGAATACTCGACGCGTTCTGCGCGGTAAATTTCCGTGGCGATGGTCTCGATGGATGCCTCGATACCATCGGCGGGATCGTAAAGCTGGTGAGAGGAGCCTTCGGAGAGGCTGTCCAAAAGGCGCTCAGCTAGCGCTGTGGCGCCGGCGCCTCCCTTGGCCCACACCTCTGCTTCCTCGAGCGCGACGTCAAAGTCTGCCGCCCACTGGCGCATGAACTCGCGCTCGGCATCGGTATCGCTGCCGAAGAGGTTGAGGGCCACCACTGGGGTCAGACCAAACTTGCGGAGGTTCTCCACGTGGCGCTCGAGGTTGACCACGCCCTTCTTCAACGCTTCCAGGTTTTCCGTAGTCAGTTCCTCACGTGGCTGGCCACCGTTGTACTTCTGGGAACGGATAGTCGCCACGACGACGGCGCCGGCGACATCGAGGTTACCGAAGCGGGACTTGACGTCGAGGAATTTTTCACCGCCGAGATCCGCGCCGAACCCTGCCTCCGTAAGAACGATATCGCCGAAGCGCATCGCGGTCTGGGTAGCGAGGAGCGTGTTGCAGCCGTGAGCGATGTTGGCAAATGGTCCGCCGTGGACGAAGGCCGGGGTTCCGCCGAGAGTTTGCACCAAGTTGGGGTTGAGTGCATCGCGCATCAGTGCCGTCAGCGCGCCTTCTGCCCCCAACTCGCGGGCAGTGACCGGCTTCTGGTCATAGGTGTAGCCCACAGTGATGTCGCCGAGGCGCTTCTTCAGGTCTGCCAAGTCGGTGGCGAGTCCCAGGATAGCCATGATTTCGGATGCCGCGGTAATGGTGAAACCGGTCTCCCCCGGTACACCGTGGGCCGGGCCGCCAAGACCGGTGACGACATTGCGCAGCGCGCGGTCGTTAACGTCGATACAGCGCTGCCAGGTGATGCGACGCGGATCGATGTTGAGAGCGTTGCCTTGGTGGATGTGGTTATCGATGATGGCGGCCAAGGTATTGGTCGCCGCAGAGATGGCGTGGAAGTCACCCGTGAAGTGGAGGTTGATGTCCTCCATGGGAACAACCTGGGAGTAGCCGCCTCCAGCGGCGCCTCCCTTAATGCCCATGACGGGGCCCTGGGAGGGCTCGCGCAGTGCCACGATAGCCTTCTTCCCCAGCTGGGTGAGGGCATCGGTCAAACCGATAAGGACAGTGGATTTGCCCTCACCTGCTGGAGTCGGCGAGACACCAGTAACGAGGACGAGCTTGCCGTTGGCGGGTGTATCCCCAACTTGGGTGATATCTACCTTGGCTTTATTCTGCCCATAAGGGATAAGAGCGGGCGCCGGGATACCGGCGCGGGCAGCAATATCAGTGATGGGTTCGAGCTGGTGGGCTTGAGCGATCTCAACATCAGAACGTTGCGTAGTCATGCCCACCAGCTTAGCGTGCTAAAGAAGTGTCTTGAGCAAAATCAAATAATTTTTTGATAATGCTAGAGAACGACTGCGCCGATGGCGTAGCACAGGAGGACCGACAAGGCGATGCTCACAGTGCCAGGAATGATGAACGGGTGGTTGAAGACAGCCTTTCCGATGCGGGTCGAGCCAGTGTCATCCATTTCAACGGCCGCCAACAGGGTCGGGTACGTCGGCAGAATGAACAGAGCGGATACCGCGGGGAAGGCAGCGACAGCGGTCAGCGGGTTGACGCCAAGGGCCAGGGCCGCAGGCATGAGAGCCTTGGTGGTGGCTGCCTGGGAGTACAGCAGCGCCGCAGCAAAGAAGAGCACGATGGCCAGCAACCATGGGGCGGATTCGATGACGGACCCGGAAATGGCCTGGATGTCCTCCATGTAGTGGTTAATCAGCGTGGTGCCCAACCAGGCCACACCAAGCACACAGATACAGGCAGACATGCCAGACTTGAACACTGGGGTGTTGAGTACATCGCCAGCGGAGATCTTGGTGATCATGACGATGAGGGTTGCAGCGGTAAGCATCACCGTCATGATGGCTTCGTTACGGGGCAGAGTCGGCTCTTCGATGAGTCCTACCTGGGAGGAGGTCAGGGTGGCCCACAGCATAACGATGACGATGGCAACCAGGAAGATGATCACGGAGGTCTTGGCGCCCTGCACCGGGCTGTAGTTGTGGGAGCCCTGTGGCATCTTTACCAGGCCTTGGGCCTTGCGTTCTTGGTAAACGGGATCATCTTCGAGCTCAGCGCCTGCTCGGTTGGCAATCCAGGCGGCAGGGAAAATGGAGAGGAACGTCGCAGGAATGAGCACGGCGAGGATCTGCAAATAGCCCACGCCCATGGGCTCCAACAGGGAGGCCAGCAAGACTACGGCCGCAGAGATGGGTGAGGCGCAGATGGCCATCTGCGAGGCAACAACCGCGATGGACAACGGGCGTGAGGGGCGGACCTTGCCTTCCTTGGCTACCTCGACGATAACCGGGAGCGTGGAAAAAGCGGTGTGTCCAGTGCCTGCCAGAACGGTCATCAGCCACGTGACGACCGGGGCATAGAACGTGATCTTCTTCGGGTTTTTACGAAGGAATCTCTCTGCCAGGTAGACCAGATAGTCCATGCCGCCGGCGCGCTGCATGGCAGCGATGGCCGCGATAACGGTCATGATGATGCCGATGACATCGAAGGGGATATCTTCGCGGGTGACGGGGACGCCGGTGAGGCCTAAAAGTAGAACGCCCAAGCCGCCGGCCATACCAATGCCGATTGAACCGATTCGGGCACCGAGATAGATCGCCGCAAGGACGATGAGGATGTGCACTACAACCATTGTGTAACTCCAATATGTGCAGTTGAACTGCAGTATGGGTGGTAATTCGCGCGGCGGTCAGAACACGACCATGGCGCGAGAACTGACAGTTTTTATTCTTCCCTATTGGTGTGGCTTTAGCGAGTATTCAGGCCCGATTGTGTCCGTTTCCACAAAAGTGCGCACCGACGGCTCGGTCTCGAGAGAGGGCGTGATACCTGGTGTGGTTGAAAACGGGCACACGCCCGCGCCGCCATCATTGAGGCAGCGCGGGCGTGTGTTGTACAGCATGAGCGATTCGCTCTCGCTAGTGCTGGGCGACGATTTATTCGTCGATGTACAGCTGGCCGCGGAACTCCGGGTGCATGAGGTTTTCCACGGACAGAACCTTGTTGAGGGTTTCCTCGTCGAGCAGGCCCTTCTCCAGAACCAGTTCCTTGACTCCCTTGCCGGTCTTCAGGGACTCCTTGGCAATGAGGTCACCGTTGTGGTGGCCGATGAACGGGTTCAGGTAGGTGACGATACCGATGGAGTTCTCCACATAAGCACGGCAGACGTCAGCGTTGGCGGTGATGCCCACGACGCACTTCTCACGCAGGGTGTCGACGGCGTTGCCCATGATGCGGATGGACTGGAACAGTGCCTCACCGATCACCGGCTCCATGACGTTGAGCTGCAGCTGGCCTGCCTCAGCGGCCATGGTGACGACGTGGTCGTTGCCGAAGATCTTGAAGCAGACCTGGTTGACAACCTCCGGAATAACCGGGTTGACCTTACCCGGCATGATGGAGGAACCAGCCTGACGCGGCGGCAGGTTGATTTCGGCCAGGCCAGCGCGGGGGCCAGACGACAGCAGGCGCAGGTCATTACAGATCTTGGCCAGCTTCATTGCTGCACGCTTGATGGTGGAGTGCAGCAGTACGTAAGCGCCACAGTCAGAGGTTGCCTCAATGAGATCGCGGGCGGTCTTAATCTCCAGACCAGTGACCTCGGACAATGCGGCGGTGACCTGGTGGCGGTAGCCGGCCGGGGTATTCACGCCGGTACCGATAGCGGTTGCGCCGAGGTTGATCTCCAGCAGACGCTTCTGGGCGTCACGCAGGATGGCCTGCTCTTCCGCAAGGTTGTGCGCGAAGGCCTTGAATTCATCACCAAGGGTCATCGGAACGGCATCCTGCAGCTGGGTGCGGCCCATCTTTAGGATGTCAACGAACTCGTTGCCCTTGGCGTGGAATGCTGCCTGCAGGGTATCGATGCGCTCGATGAGGTCTTCCATGGCGTAGTAGATGCCCAAGCGGAAGCCGGTGGGGTATGCGTCATTGGTGGACTGGGACATGTTGACATCATCGTTCGGGTTGATGACGTCGTAGGAACCCTTTTCCTCACCGAGGTACTCGAGTGCCAGGTTGGCTACAACCTCGTTGGTGTTCATGTTGAGGGAGGTACCAGCGCCACCCTGGAAGACATCCAGCGGGAACTGGTCCATGCAGCGGCCCTCTTCCAGGATCTGGTCACAAGCCCAGATGATTGCCTCTGCCTTCTTCTTAGGAAGGACGTGCAGACGGCGGTTAGCCATCGCGGTAGCCTTCTTGACCTGCACCATACCGCGGATGAAATCCGGGATGGTGTTGATGGTCACGTAGGAAATCTGGAAGTTCTCGATAGCGCGCAGCGTATGAACGCCGTAGTACGCATCGCTCGGAACCTCTACGGAGCCGAGAAGATCAGTCTCAGTACGCGTCTTTTTGCTGGACGGGGACTTCGGAGCCTTGTTGGTGGCTTTTTCCTCGACCTGGGACTTCACGTCCTTGGTCTCCTTGGCCTCCGGCTGAGCATCCTTCTTAGTTGTCTTTGCCATCGGGGCTGACTCCTTGCATAAAAATCGAAGAACGATGATGGTCAGCCCCCATCGTAGCTAGGAGCGCGAATAAAATGCTTGGATTCTCCCCCTAAAAGCGGGCAATTCGCAGATCTGAAGCCAAGATTGCCTCGGCGCCGAGCCCTTCCAGCGCGTCCATCACCTGATTAGCCTGCTTGCGGGGCACCATGACGCGCACAGCCACCCACCCTTCGCGTGCCAGTGGTGAGATGGTGGGACCAGTCAAGCCGGGGGTCACAGCTTCGACGTCTGGGAGCTTCTCTTCCGCCACGTTGTAATCGAGCATGACATAGTGGCGGGCGTTGAGGATTCCGCGAATGCGGCTGAGCACAACGTTCTCTTCGGCCGTGACTTCTTCGCCCTCGCGCTTGATCACGACCGCCTCGGAAGAAACGATGGGTTCGCCAAAGGGCTTAAGCCCTTGCTGACGCAGGGTAGTTCCCGTTGAGACAACATCTGCGATCACGTCCGCGACACCGAGGTGAATCGAAATCTCTACCGCTCCGTCGAGGCGAATGACGTCAGCCTCAATTCCATTCGCGCTGAGGTGATTGCGCACAACGTTAGGGTACGAAGTGGCGATGCGCTTGCCCTGGAGCTTCGGAACATCCCACTGCTCCCCCGCTGGTGCTGCGTAGCGGAACGTCGAGGCGCCAAAACCGAGATCCAAGACTTCGTTAAATTTCGCGCGCGAATCGAGAGCCAAGTCGCGGCCAGTAATCCCGAGATCAAGGACACCCTGCGCGACATAAATGGCGATATCTTTCGGACGCAGGAAAAAGAACTCGACGCCGTTGTCCTCATCCACTACGTTCAACGATTTATTGTGACCACGGCCCTTATATCCTGCTTCCTTGAGGATCTCCAGAGCGGCCTCGGACAGAGAGCCTTTGTTAGGGACGGCGATTTTGATCATGAGTGTGCGGTGCTTTCTACGGTGATTGCGCTGGTTGTTGAAACTGCTGGAAGCCCTCGTACTGGGCGGCCGATTAGAGGTAGGTGTAAATGTCCTCGAGCTTCAGGCCACGCTTGTGGGCCATGACTTGGAGCCAGTACAGCAGCTGCGACATCTCCTCGGCGAGCTCTTCATCGGACTGATACTCTGCGGCAATCCACACTTCGCCAGCCTCTTCGATGATTTTCTTGCCCAGGTGGTGGATCCCTTTGTCAAAAGCTTCCACGGTGCCGGAGCCTTCAGGGCGCTCGGCGATTTTCTGGGACAATTCCTCAAACAGGCTCTCAAAATTCTTCACAATGGCTTATTCTTCCACACTGCTGCATAAAATGCTTCCTCCCTAGCCGAAATCCCGACGGAAGGAGTCAACCGCTCCACCGCCCCGCAGCGAATCCGCGGCGGCTAGAGTGCGCGTAGGCGGTTGTACCAGTCGTGGACGTCGGCGGCTGAAGCGCCGTCGAGATGGCGGTGCTGGGTTCCGCGCAACTCGGTGATGACGGTCGCCTCCTCCGGTACCGCAACGTGGTCGCCCTCGGGCAGCGCGATGACGGTGCAGCCAGCGGCGACAGCCGCGCGCATGCCGGCTGCAGAATCTTCAAAGACCAGGCAATCCTGCGGTAAGGCGCCTACCCGGCGGGCAGCTTCGGCATACATGTCCGGAGCGGGTTTGCCCCGCGGGACTTCGTCACCGCAAATCGTGTCCACGAAGTAGTGTCGGCCTAAAGCCGCAATCGCGGAGTCCGCCACGTAACGTTCGGTATTCGTGGTCACCATCATGGGCACACCCAACTCCTTGAGCTCACTAAGCAGCTCCGGAATACCCGGGAAAATCTCGAGGTGTTCGACAAAAAGGGACTTGACATAGTCGAACATGAGCCGACGGTACTTTTCGGTATCTCCGGGCTGAAGCACGACGCCCGCCTTATCGGCGCAGATGGCCAAGGTGTCCTCGAACGTGGCGCCTACCGTGGCTAAGCGCTCCGTCGGCGTTAGCCGGCGTCCCAGCGTTTCGGAGAGGTGGAAGGTGGCTTGCTCCCAAAGGGGCTCGGAATTAGTAAGGGTGCCATCCATATCCCAGAAGATCGCTGCGGGACGGGTAGCACCTGCAGCCTGCTCGCTATCAGTCAATTAAAAATCCAGTTCCGGTAGCTGTGCCAAGGCATCGTCATCCGCGCCGGTGGCCGCCGAGGCAGAGTGAATAAGCTCCGTGAGCTCCTCCTTTTCCTCCGGCTCCAGCACTGCGTCAGCATTCTTTCGGTTGAAGGCGGCGAGTTTCTCCACGGAGGGGCGCACCGCTGCACTCAACAGCCCACCTTCCGGATCATCGGGCAGCTTATCCAGATCATCGAGGAAGGACTCGAGGATGCTGCGAAGATCCGGAAGCACCGTTGCATCGAACGGTGCCTCCCAGAACTCCTTTTCCTCTTCCTTGAGGTAATCCCCGGTGGCAAAGGACTCTAGGTTAGACATGAACTCATCTACGGTGGGCTGGAATTCGGCGCGAATCGTCATGAGCTAAATCATGCCTGAAGTTGTCTAGAGGCGCACGCCCAGCAGAGAATTAAGTGCAGTGCGCAGCAAGCTGGACGCCTCCTCATCCGGAGCACCATCCTGCAGTGCCTTATCTGCCCATTGATCGATAACCTCAAGGGCACGTGGCGTATCGAGGTCGTCGGCCAAGGCACGACGTACGTGGTGCACGACCTCCTTGACTTCCTCCACGTTGCCTGCCGTGCGGGAAGCCGCGCGCCAGCGCTCCAGCCGCTCCTGCGCGGTGTTCAGGACCGCATCGGACCAGTCGCGGTCGGCTCGATAATGGCCGGCGAAGACACCGAGACGGATGGCCGAAGGGTCGACGCCAGCCTCGACGAGCTTGTGGACGAACACCAGGTTGCCCAATGACTTCGACATCTTGGTGCCGTCCAAGCCGATCATGCCGGTATGCACATAGGACTGGGCCATCCGCTCCACACCCAACGCCGCTTCCGCATGGGCCGCGGAGAATTCGTGGTGCGGGAACTTCAGATCCGATCCGCCGCCCTGGATATCAAAGCTGGACCCGAGCCGGTTGGTCGCGATGGCGGAACACTCGATGTGCCAGCCCGGACGCCCCGGGCCAAACGGAGATTCCCAGGCGGGCTCGCCCTCGCGGTGGGCGCGCCAAATGAGCGCATCCAAAGGATCCCGCTTGCCGGGACGGTCCGGGTCACCGCCGCGCTCGGCAAAGAAGGTCTCCATCTGCTCGCGAGAATAATTCGACTCGTAGCCGAAGTTCTTCGTGGCCTCAATGGAAGCGTAGATGTCCGGGAACTCAGGATCGTCGACAACGTAGGCTGCATCGGCGTCGAGAAGCGCCTGCACCATGACCGTAATCTCGTCGATGGCCTCCATCGCTCCGACGAAGTGCTGAGGCGGAAACACGGAGAGCAGCTCCATGTCCGAGCGGAAAAGATTAATCTGCGAGGTGCCCAGTTCGCGCCAATCCACACCGTCGCGCTCAGCGCGCTCGAAGAGCGGATCATCCACGTCGGTGATGTTCTGGGCGTAATTCACGGTGTAGCCGTTATCCAGCAATTGGCGGCAAATCAGATCAAACGTCAGATAGGTCGCTGCATGGCCCAGGTGAGTGGAATCATAAGGGGTAATGCCACAGACATACATCGTGGCGGTCTCCCCCTTGATGTTGAGCTTCTTTACCTCTTCATCAGCGGAATCATAGAGGTGAAGCGGCGACGGGGCGCCAGGGACGGAATCGATGTGCGGGACAGGCCAAGATTGCATGGGCACCATCCTAACGTGTGGTCCCACCGCCGCGGGCGCATGGCCGGTTAGGGGGCAAGAACCCCGAGGTCCAGCAACAGCATGACGAGAAGCCCGACAGGAATGCGGTAGGCCGCAAACCATTCGAAGGAGTGGCTGCCCACGAACTTCAGCAGCCACGCAATAGACGCATAGCCGACGACGAATGCGATGAGCGTGCCGACGAGCAGCTGGGCGCCGGTGGCAGACTGCCCCACGGTGGGGCCGAAGGCGTCGCCAAGCGAAAACAGCCCCGAAGCCATGACCGCAGGAATGGCCAAGAGGAAGCTAAAGCGCGTCGCCACCTCGCGATCCAAGCCCAAAAAGAGGCCGCCCGAAATCGTTCCTCCCGAGCGCGAGACACCTGGGATAAGTGCCAAGCACTGGCACAGGCCCATGACGATGGCATCGCGCATCGTCAGTTCCTCGAAGCTGCGTTCCTTCTTCCCTACCCTCTCGGCGATGATGAAAACGAAAGAGAAGAGCACGAGCATGGAGGCGGTAATCCACAGGTTGCGCAGGTTATCCCTAATCAGGTCCTTGCCCAGCACACCCAGGATGCCGATGGGGATAGAACCGACGATGACCATCCATCCCATGCGATAATCCTGGCCGCGCTGCTCCTTGTGCACGAGGCCTATGAACCAGCCTTTGAGGATCTGCCAAATCATTCCCGCGAAGTACACGATCACTGCCAACTCGGTGCCGAGCTGGATGACCGCAGTGAAGGAGGCACCTGCGTCTTGGCCCCAAAACAGGGTGGACACGATGCGCAGGTGTCCGGAAGAGCTCACGGGCAGGAATTCGGTGAGGCCTTGGACGAGGGAGAGGATGATGACCTGCATCCATGTCATGGCTTCAGTTGTCGCTGTTGTAGTCACCCGCGACAGCCTACTAGCGCGGTCCATGGCTTCCGGTTTCCACCACGCTGACTGCTAGAATGAGGGATCGTGAAAATGCGTCGTGTTCTGCTTCCTTCTGCCCTTCTCACCAGCGCCTGCGCTCTTGCCGCCTGCAATCCCACGGTTGGTGTTGGCGCAGATCCCAATTCCGCGGTCTATGGCAAGGCCGAACCCGCCTCCTCCCCGGCGGCCACCAAGCCGGTGGGCAACGTCGTCCCCTTCGATGCCGTGTCGGATCTCGCCGCAGTCGGTGACGTCCTTGCAGTTCGCACCGATGAGTCACTCGCCGTAGGCACCGCCGATGACTTCTCCGAGGAGAAGGCCACCACAGTATCCGTCGATGCGAAATGTGGCGACCTGACTGCCTCCGACCAGCACTTCCTTCTCGCCTGTGGGGATAAGGTACTGCTCTTTGATCCCCAGAAGCCGGATTCCCCCCAGGAGTTAGCAGTGGATGAGGAGACGCCGGTGACGGTGGCCGCAGAGGCCTCCAGCGGCGAGGTTTTTGTGGGCTCTCGGGAGTCCACGACTATCGGGGTCTACGTGGACGGTGAACGTAGCAGCGATATCACGGTGGAAGCAGGCTCGGATCAGCTCATCTCCGTCCCCAATCCGGATGGCGCCGACGGCATCGTCCGCATCTTCAGGGAGGACTCCACAATTCAGTCGTTGGACTGGGAGAAGGATCGCGCGGGCGGACGCCTTCGCTCGGGCCAGGGCGTGGGACAGATCGCGGGCGGTGAGGGCGCCGTGGTCGTAGCTTCAGACACCGTGGGCAAACGCGTGGCCATTTACACCGCCAGCGACGTCATCCGCCTACACCAGTACGGGAACATCGACGGCACGCCGTGGGGCGTGGCCTGGGACGCAGAGCGTTCCTTGGCTTGGGTGACCACCACTGACAACAATCTGTTGCACGCCTTCACCGTCGCTGCGGGTGTTCCGGAGTCCGTCGGCAGCATGGCCACGGTGGCGGACGCTCAGAACGTTGCCGTGCTTGGCGACGGCACCCTCGTCACCGCCTCAGCTAGCGGTGACGGCCTCCAGTTCATCAGCGATCCGCAACTCGACGAGACACCCCGCTAACTTTCACCATCCCGCCCCTTTTGATTTTCACTTCTTTTTAAGGACACCGCATGCAGTACTCAGCCCTTGACCGTGCCCGCCACGCGGCCTACCAGGCCGCGTTGAAGGGAATGTTCAAACTCAGCCCGGAACGTATCCACGGCATCATCAATGGCGGTCTCGCCGCGCTTCAGGTCGCCTCGCCGCTTAACCGTGCGCTGGGCAAGATCGTACCGGTCACTGATCCGGTCCTAGCGCAAGAGGTCTTTGGCGTGCGCTTCCCGCGCCCGCTGGGGCTGGCCGCAGGTTTTGATAAGAATGCGGCGGCTGCCGACGTCTGGTCCCCCATCGGCTTCGGATACGCCGAGCTCGGCACCATCACCCCGAAGGCGCAGCCGGGCAATCCAGCTCCCCGACTTTTCCGGCTCAAGGCTGACAAGGCCATCTTGAACCGCATGGGCTTTAACAACGAGGGCGCGCTGGTGGCTGCCCGCAACCTACGCAAGCGCCGCTCTAACGATGTCGTGGGCATCAACATCGGTAAGAACAAAGTCACTGAAGCTGAGCATGCGGTGGATGACTACCGCCAATGCGCATCAGTGTTAGGGGATCTGGCCGATTATGTCGTGGTCAACGTCTCCTCCCCTAATACCCCGGGCCTGCGCGACCTGCAGGCGGTGGAATCCCTGCGCCCCATCATGGAGGCCGTGGTGGAATCGACGTCCTCGCCGGTCTTGGTGAAGATTGCACCGGACCTCAGCGATGAAGATATTGATGCCGTAGCTGATATGGCCGTAGAGGTTGGACTAGCAGGCATTGTGGCCACAAATACCACCATCTCACGCGAGGGGTTGGTAACCCCGGCTGAGGAGGTCGCGGCGATGGGAGCCGGCGGCGTGTCCGGCCCTCCGGTGGCTGCGCGCTCGCTGGAGGTCCTGCAGCGCCTCCACGCTCGCGTGGGCGATAAGCTGGTTTTGATTTCTGCCGGTGGTATTTCCACCCCGGAACAGGCGTGGGAGCGTATCACCGCAGGAGCCTCGTTGCTGCAGGGCTACACCGGCCTGATCTACGGCGGCCCGGATTGGATCCGCGACATCCACCGTGGCATTGCTCAGCAGATTCGCGCTCACCGACTGAGCAACATCTCGGAGGCCGTAGGTTCCGGACTGGAATGGGCGGACTAGCCGACCACAGTGGTTCTAGCGCAAGGTGCGGCGGATAATGACCGCGCATAGCCCTGCTGCGACGGCGTACAGAAAGACCACATACTGGCCCATCGTGGTGAGAACCGTGTTGGGCAGAGCCCGGCTGGCGATGATGAGGACGAGCGCTAAGACCAGCGCGATGATCTGCTCGCGGCTGCCCCGTTGATCGCGGCGTTGGGTGCTGAATGCGCCGACGAGAAGCGCCGCACCCACAATGGCCAGGCGGCGCCATGTCCATTCGAAGGTAGCTCCCCAGCCGTCGGTAAATATGGATACGAGCCCGAATAGCGCGAGCACAGCAGCCAACAGCATGAAGGCTCCGCCCACGCGCAGGGCGGCGGGGATGTCTACTCCGTCGGTGGTGGGGTTAGTCTCCGGATTCTTACTCATTGTGATGAGTCTAATTGGCCCCTTTAGTGGGCTTCGTACCAACCCCAGGTAACCGCACGGCCAAGCGTGTGGAAGAAGAGATTGAAGCCGAGGACCGTCGGGGTGGCGTCTGGATCAATATCCAGCTTCTCTACGTCAACAGCGTGCACTGCAAAAAGATAACGGTGCGGGGCGTGACCGGCTGGCGGCTGGGGCCCGTAGTAGACACGCTGGCCGCTATCGCCACGCAGGCTGACGACGCCTTCGTGACCAAGGTCCTCAGCAGAGCCTGCCCCGGTGGGCAGCTCGCGGACGTCGGCAGGAATGTTGAAGGCCGCCCAGTGCCAGAAACCAGAACCCGTAGGCGCGTCAGGATCAAAGCAGGTGACGGCAAAGGACTTGGTTCCCTCGGGGACGTCGGTCCAGGACAGCTGTGGAGAGATATTCTCCGGAGCCCGGAAACGTTCCGCAATCTCTGCGCCTTCCTCGATATCGGAGGAGGTCACGGTGAAGGCGGTTACATCCCCCAATGGGGCATAGGGGTCCGGACCCGGGAAACGAGAGTCAGCGGCGTAGTTCGCAGTGTTATCTGAAGTGTTGCTAGTCATAGTTCCCTTTGTACCTGAAAGCTATATTCAGCGCTCTGACTTACTAAGACTGACTTACTATGACTTTCTGGGCCGATTTCACAGGCGGGGCATGCGGGCGTCACGATCCGGCATGCACTAGCGACGATGAAGACTCTACTTTCATCAGTGTGTTTTTAACCCCTAAGAGTGGCGTGAAAACAGGCCGTGTAGTGCTGATTTGTGAAGTGACACCGGTTCAGGATACAGTATTCGAGTGCCCAGCCGAGAGGCTGAACAAACACCCTAGCCCGGGTGGCGGAATGGCAGACGCGCTAGCTTGAGGTGCTAGTGTCCTATTAACGGACGTGGGGGTTCAAGTCCCCCCTCGGGCACAGATAGAAGCCCCGTGTTTCGCATTGTCAGAAAAGGCAGGTGATTCACGGGTCTTTTCGCATCGGTACAGTGGGTGCGTATGCACGCTACTTTTACCTATCTAGATCCTTTCACTGCCCAGCGCCATGTCGTCGAGGCCCCCGAGGACTCTCAGTATGTTGTGGTTAAACGGCTCGGTGACGCCGTTGTTGATGGCACGGTGATGAGCTTCCACGCCACCCATGCGCAAGCCCGAGACGCGGTCATGACCGGCCTCACGGAGGAATTGCGGCACGCTGGGGACAACGAACCCGTTTATGTCACCCACGCTCGCTTGCAGGGTGAGTACGCTCGCTACGTGGACTGCTAAGCTGCCCGGCTATCAATAGGTTCCGCTTCTTCCACTACAGTCGCCTTCTTCTTCGACGTGACATAGCTGTGCACAGCCTTGACCAGGATGGGCGCTACAGACAGCGCGATGATAAGCAACATGATCTTCTCAATCGAATCGGCAATGCCTGGAATATTTCCCAAGAAGACGCCGACCAAATTCATGGAGAGCACCCATGCCACTGTCCCGCTAACGTTCCATCCGATGAACTTTTTATAGGGCATTTCAGCCGTACCAGCGGCCACCGGGATGAAGGTGCGCACAATGGGAACGAAGCGTCCCAACACCAACGCCAGCGGGCCATGCTTGCGGAAAAAGTTCTCCGCGGTGATGAGGTACTCCAGCTTGAGAAGCCGTGCATCGTGCTTAAACAGGCCGCGCCCAAAGCGGTGACCAATCCAGTAGCCCACTTGGTCACCGGCAATGGCAGCTATCATGCCTACCGCTATAAGCAGCCACAGTGAGACATGAAGGTCATAACGCAAAATCGCAGCGGTCACCAAGAGTGAATCCCCCGGAAGGAACGGAAAGAGTACTCCTGACTCAATGAACACCACGAGGCCAATACCGCCTATGACCCACGGCCCAAAAGCCTCAAGCAAGGTAGCCGCGTCCATATAAGACGTGAGGTTATGGAGAAAGTTCATGGTTGTACTCCAATAGCTCCAGGTGTCACAGCAGACAAGAAAAGGGGGCATAGCAAGGAAAGAAACCGCTCCGCAGGAAGCGCGCGCAAATGAGATAGGCGGCAAAAATTAACTAAAGATCAAGCAGGATAACTGGATTAAATCAGCTCATGCGGATGCGTGCCTCAGATAAGTATCCACCGCGGAGTGCTGAAACCGTGCATCGAACCGAGGCTTGCCAGCAAGTTGGGGCTCTACTCCCAGTTTCTCCCCAGACACCGCGACTCGCGGGACGCGCTTGGATCCAATGAGGATTTCGACCTCACTCGGATTAAACTTGTAGCCCTATGAAAACTGGTTGGGTGCACAGCGTCGGTGACTTTTGTAGGTCTTTGGCGCGCTCGGCTTGGCGGAGCTGCAGCCGCTGGACGTGGAAGCGTTGGGCGGCGGTAATCCTCACCGGCATGGCACTGGTGATTCTTGCCGTGCTTGTCGACGTCCCCTCTCTCTCCGCGCTTCGTTCTTGGTCGCAGCACCTCGGGCCATGGTTTCTCGTCGCCTTTGCCGGCGCCTATATCTTCTTCACGCAGTTCCCCATCCCCCGAACAGTATGGACTTTAGCCGCGGGGCTCCTCTTCGGCCCGTGGCTCGGGTTGGCCATCTCCCTCGTCGCACTGACCATCTCCGCCACTGTCTCCCTGCTGATAGTCCGCAGCTTGCTTGGTGAATGGATTCGCCCGCACCTCACGCACCCGGCGGTCTATGCCATCAATGCGCGCCTGGATCGCCGCGGTTGGCTCGCCGTGGCCTCACTGCGGATGGTCGCGGGAGTTCCGTTTTCCTTATTAAACTATGTCGCGGCTCTCACCCCAATTTCGGTCCTGCAGTTTTCCATCGCCACTCTCATCGGTTCGATTCCCACGACCGCCATCGGTGTCTTTTTCGGGGACGCGCTTACCGATAAGACAAGCCCCTACACCATCGTTGGCTTTGTCCTCGCCGCTGCACTCGGTATCGCCGGACTCATTTTAGACACGCGCTTGCCGCTCGAGCCCGGTATGCAACGACCGGTCAAGCGCAAGGGGTAGACTAAACGTTGTTTCTCGCTGGAAGGAGTCTCTCAACGTGCTAGCAGTCCATGCCCGCTACCGCGGTCGCTCGGTACGCCGCGCCGATTTGGTCCAACGCTCCGCAGCTGCGCTTTCCACGCTGGAGGGCGTCGGTGAATTCGAGGTCCTTGGCGTCGAGGATATTTGCGCCGTTGCCTACTCCTCGTCCGCGGTTTGCGATGTCGTCATGGCACTCCTTGCGGACGGTGACTGGGCCATCGGTATCGGTGTTGTCCCGGGCGAGGGCGCGGGAGATTCCGAGACGCGCGCCGTCGCTACCGCTGCTGTGAAGCGATCAGCACGCGCGGGGCATGTCTACGCCAAGGTTGATCGGCGCGGGCGGGCGCAGGAAGCGCAGGATATTGCAGCGGCCTTCGCTCTCCTCGGCTTCGTACTCACTAAGCGCACGATGGAGGGTCGCGAGGCTACATCCTTGGTGCGCGGAGGATTGAACCAGAATGAGGCCGCCGAGGAATTGGGTATCTCCAAACAGGCTATGTCCCAGCGCCTCCAGGCGGCAGGCTGGGCAGCGGAAACCGCCGGATGTCAGCTCGCGGTGAATCTCATCGACCGAGCGAATTCGAACTAAAGAAGATCTTCTTTGCGCAGCTCCGGTGTAGTGACGAAGTCCACGAGCCGCTCTACCGCACCGATCAACGTAGAATCCAGATCCCGGAATGACGTCACGGCGTTGTAGACGCGGCTCCAGCCTTCCTTAGGGTCGGACCACCCAACACGGCGGCAGATGCCAGTCTTCCAGTCTTCTCCAAAAGGCACGTCCGGCCAGGCTCGCAGCCCAAGGCGCTCGGGTTTGACTGCTGCCCAGATGTCAATGAAGGGATGCCCGGTCACGAGCACGTGCTCGCCCACTGTTTGCGTCAACCGCGTTTCCTTTGAGCCTTCTACGAGGTGATCCGCGAGAACTCCCACGCGGCGCCCAGGCCCGGGCTGGAATTCAGCGAGGCGTTCCTCGAGGTTGTCGAGACCCTCGAGGTATTCGACTACCACGCCCTCTACTCGCAGGTCGTGCCCCCAGACCTTCTCCACGATCGCCGCATCATGGATACCTTCGACCCAAATACGTGATGGCGCAGCTACTTTCGCCTCAACGTTCTCAACGCGGCGCGATCCAGAGTTCGACTTTCTGGGCGCTTGCTTCTCGACGTATCTCGTCAGCGTCACCGGCTGCCCCTCCACAAGGAAGCCGCCCTTGACAAGTTTGAATACTCGCTCGGTACCGTGACGATCTTCGAGGCGCACGACTGGCCCCCACGCGGTCTTGTCCATGCCCATCACCGCCCCCACGAAATCGTCTCCCCGAACCTCGACGACCAGCCCCGGTTCTGCGGGCACCTCGGGGTATTCGGTTTTCTTCTTGCGTGCATGTCCGGCGAAAATATCGCCACCGTAAGGATCCCGGGAATTCAAGCTCATAGCGGTCTACCCTATCGTCTACACTGTCCAGCCATGGATATGCGCGCCGAAGTCTGGTCCCCTCTGCAAAACGTTGCCGTGTGGCTTGGAGCGTGGTTGTGGGGCCAGGAATCTACCGATGACTTCCTCGACGCTCTTACTGAGCTTGGCGGCGAGCAATTAACCGCTGACGGTCAGGCTTTCGTTAATGTTATGTCACTTCTAAGGCGCGAGACGGCCGCCATCATCGAGCGCGCTGAGCGGGAGCCATTGCTGCGACTGGTCCTTTCTGGGCCCGGCGAAGCACCGGCTCTTCCGGCGGGATCCGAATCCGCTCAAGCTGCGGCCGAAAACCCGGCCGGCGCCATTGTTGTGCGCACCAACGATCCAGATAGGAATTTAGTGCTTATCCCCACCTACACCGCAGGTGTGACGCGGTGGACGGTGATTGAGGAAACGGCCCCGTTGCCCTCGCCCGCGTGGCTGAGCCCAGGAGAGGCGGATGCGCTGCTGAGCAACGCAACGAATGAATCGGCCACTCTCATCGAGGCAACGGGGTATCGCAGCGATACTCTCCCCAACCCGCGGCTGACCGTAGGTACGCTGAGCGACTTCTACGACACACCGGGCTTGCCCTCAGCCGTGCCGGGGCGTGCGGCAAAACTCTTTGCTCGGGCTGACCGGGTTGCTGCCATTATCGAGACGGTGACTGATCGAGTCCAAGACCACAGCCTCGATCCGCAGCTTCTGCGCCTCTGGCGCCACATCCGCCAAGCGCGCATGGCGGGAGTGGCCTACGCACTAAGCGAATTCGCGCGCTAATGCGGCTTGCGCAGCGACCAAATATCGCAGCAACCATCGGCGCAGGGCTCGCCGTTGACCGTGCACCCCTGCACTGTGACCTCGCCGAGGGACGCGGACTCACCTCTCTGCTCTAGTTCCTCGATCAGATCCACGATCAGCGACGCAAAGCGCTCAGACGGCCCGGCGGTGCGGGTGCGGTAGACACTGACGCCCATCGCATCGGCGGCCTGCTTGAGCTCGGAATCGAGATCCCAAATCACCTCCATGTGATCAGAGATGAATCCGATGGGACAGACGACGACGCCGTCGATGCCTTCCTCTTCGTGGATCCGTGTGGTGTGGTCTACGATGTCCGGTTCCAGCCACGGTGTGGCCGGGTTACCAGAGCGGGATTGCCACACGAGGTCATAGTCCTTCACACCGGCGGCCTCGGCGACGAGGCGAGAGGCCTCCGCCACCTGGCGGGAGTAAATATGCTTATCCCCTTCGGCACCCCCAACCGCATCGTGTGCCGTGGGCACTGAGTGCGCGGTGAAGAGCATGCGAGTGCTAGCCAGCTTGTCGGCCGGGACCTCCGCGTAGGCTTCTCGGACTGCGGCAGCCATCTCCTCTACGAACTTCGGGTGATCGAAGAACTGGCGCAGCTTGGTGAAGGTTATGTCTGGAAGATTCTTCTCCTCGATGTGCCGACGCAGGGCAACGATATCTTCGTTGTATTGCCGGCAGGCACTGTAACCACCCCAGGCCGAGGTGGCAAACACGGCGACGCTGCGCACTCCATCTGCTGCCATCTGTTCAACGGCTTCAGTGCCAAAGGGATACCAATTGCGGTTACCAAAATAGACAGGCAGATTATGTCCGCGGCTCGAAAGCTCCGCAGAGATATTAGCGATGATCTCTCGATTCAATGCATTGAGAGGGCTTATGCCGCCGAAATGGAAGTAGTGCTCCCCCACCTCTTCGAGGCGCTCACGAGGGATGCCACGGCCGCGGGTAACGTTCTCCAAAAACGGAACGACCTCCTCGGTTCCTTCCGGGCCACCGAAAGAAAGAACGAGGAGGGCGTCAAATGAGGAGGGCACCGAATCGGTGCTGTGGGCGTTGCCCTGGGCAGTACGCAGTGTGTCAGTCATGCAGCCCAGTCTAGCAACGCACCCTCCTAGATCAGGCGCACGGCATAGGGGGCCATGCCGCCTTGGCGTACGGGGGTGATACTCACGTTTTGACCGGATTGTGGGGCTTCAACCATGGTGCCATCACCAAGATAGATAGCCACGTGATGGTTGCCGCTAGGGCCATAGAAGATAAGGTCGCCGCGCTCCATTTCGCTCGGGGAAATCTTCGTTCCCTTCTGGTACTGGTATCCGGTGTAGTGCGGTAAGGAAATACCCACGCCGGCGAAGGCATACAGAACCAGCCCCGAGCAGTCGAAACCAACCTTGTTGTAGTCACCGTGGGAGTCTGCAACGCCTCCATCACGGATGCCCTTGGTAGGGCCATTTGCGTCACCGCCGCCCCACGCATACGGAACACCGACCTGGGAGGTGGCACGCTCAATCACGGTCTCGATCTTTGCTTCGCGGGAGGCGTCGCCCAGCGTTGCCGATGCCTCCTTGGTCACGCTGTCGGTGGTATCAAGCTCTTCTAGGACGCCGGACAGATCGGAGGCAAGAGAATCCTCGTCCTCAGTGGACGTGGTCGTGGATGCCGAATCACTTGTCGACGTCTCGGTGGATCCCGCCGCCGTAGATCCCGTGCTCTCCCCTTCGCCCTGAAGGGCAAAGAGCTTCAAAGAGCCCTGCACCAGTGCGTCGATCTCGTCCTGGGTCAAGCTGTTGTTGTGGTTAGGCTGGGACGCCGCCACCATCGAGGCGACGGTTCCAACTACGCCGATGCCGAGGGCAACCGTCTCAGGATCGATGTCACCCGGATCAAAAGAGCTGCCGCCTCGGGGCAGCCCCGTCTCCTTCTTCTCAGAGCCCGTTGCGCGAGTAGAAGACAGCTCCTGCACGTTTGGATCCGAAGCAACCGCGTCTGCAGCGCTTGAAAGTTCCTTCATTTCCTCCGCAGAGACCGTAGGGGTCGACCGCTGCGCTTGGAGCGTAGGAGTCTTGGCTTCAGAGGCCGAAGGGCCAGCCGGTGCGTCGGTCGTGGACTCGGCGGCAGTCGTTGTGCTGGCG
The DNA here is from genome assembly GCF_001815785.1 of Corynebacterium sp. HMSC056F09. NCBI lineage: Bacteria > Bacillati > Actinomycetota > Actinomycetes > Mycobacteriales > Corynebacteriaceae > Corynebacterium > Corynebacterium sp. HMSC056F09. The sequence goes on along the minus strand of NZ_KV821885.1, from coordinate 92,155 downwards.
GGCTCGGACGGGGCTACCGTGGGCTCGTCGGCGTCGTCAGCGGTCTCGGTAATGTCCTGCGTATCGCTCTGCACCTCCGAAGTCAACGGCCCATCATTGACCTCCAGACTAGTCTCAGGGGTTGACTCTTCATCGCCGTCAAGCCCCTTAGCCTGATTGAGGGCCTTATGGAGAGCGGAGAGTTGTGAGAGAAGATCATCGCGTTCGGACGCCGAATCCTTGATGGAGGCTTCGGAGGCGGTGAGCTGATCGCGTGCTGCGGTCTCGGCATCAGCGGCCCGGTCCGCGCGCTCCTCAGCAAGCTGCTGGGTCTTGCGAAGCTGAGATTCCTTATTGGCCTTTTCCGTCCGCTGCTTTTCCAAGTCACGCAACACCGCCTGTTGCTTATCGGATTGCGATCGTAGATAGGACTGGCGCTCGAGCATATCCGAGCGGGCGTCTTTACCTGCTGCATGAGCAACGGTGTCGGAGGTATTGGCGCGGCGGTAGGCCGAACGTGAGACCTCGTCCAACTTTGCTTGCGCATCCGCGACATCCGCCTGCGCGGCGTCGAGTTGCTCGCGCGCCGTCGTGGTCCCCTGGCGTGCCTGGGCCGCCTTGGTCCGAGCGTCGTTGAGATCGACGAGCGCCCGGTTCACAGATTCGCGTTGGATACCGATGGCTGCTTCGGCCTGAGCGATACGTTCCTCGATCTGCGCGATTGCGCCGGCGAGGTCAGCGATGGACGGATTATCGGAGGATAGCAGGGAGTCGATGTTGAGCTGCTCAGGTTCCGCCGCCACTGCAGGAGTGAGCGAGGAGGCAGTAGATAAGGCTGCAGTGGTCGCAATAGCAGCGAAGGCTGCTTTGAAGCGCCGGAAGCCGAAAGATGATGTGGTGGCCACGAGAGTTATCTCCTAGACACCTACCCATGTAGTTGTGCATCCTTAAAGTACTTCCTCATGGCTGGGCGAAGCCGGATGCGGCAGCAGAAAACGCCGCCGGGACTTGAGGATGCTTCTTCGCCAATAGCGAGTAGGTACTGCGGGGAGCGTCGCCTCCCCCACCACTTCGAAGCTGAAAGGTTGCATGCGTGCCTAAGGAAAGCCGTGCGCTTCCTAGAGTTACGCCTTCGAGGCTGATGAAGCGGAGATGGATACGCGAACAAGAGTGGTCGAACGAGGCATGTACGTCCTGGCGCAGGCAGGAGTATTCCTGCGTTCGTGCCCCTAAAGGGCACTGTGTTCTGCCAACAACGGAGACACTAAAGGTACTGCGCAGGCGCTGTGTGTACACCAACGTCTCATCAGACCGCCGTCCCAATCTTCCAGTTGCAGAGCGTCCCTCGCTCGATAGCGAGTACGCCTAGGACTAGCCGCGATCCGACGACGAAGGGGCACACCTCTGGCTGAGGGCCACGTCTCTCACGGTTCCTCCTCGCTGGACGCCGCGCTCGTGAAAGCAGCAACTCGCGCCCACATGGCACGAGTGCCCGCCTCCATGGCTGGCACCCAACCGGAAACCGGAAGAGCATACGGCCGCTTCTTGCCCGCTACAAAGACGCGCACAATGAAGTGTGTGAAGCCTCTTCCACTCGGAAGGTAGGTGTTTCGATTTTTAAAAGTTGAACACTGGTACCGACTGCCTCGGGCAAACTGTTCCGCTACTCGCGTCAGCAGTGACACGACGTTCATCCACCAGGCGGTGAACCCCAACTGTTCCCTTCGCTCGTGGCGTGCTTCCCCACATACCCGTGCGACAAATCAATTGAGAGTCAAGGCTTGGTCCATGAACGTATGGAGCAATAGTCAACCCGTGAGTCGATACGTGAACCATACGTCACCGACACTCCATCTCGCACACTTTCCTCAATTTTCACATCAGCCACGTGCGGGCACAGGGCATGACAGGAGCACCTAACCTGCAATGACTTTGTTACCAAGGTGTGATTGTGATGTTTATCACGTTCGAGTAACGCCTACTTGTAAGGTCTGCTTTCGGGGCTACCTGGCAGTGAATGTACGGTGTCACGCCTTGAGGCTTGTCTCACCGACCGCTCTCGTGATTGCCCCAGATTGCTACATCCGTCCTTCATGTCGGACTGGGGCACGATGCTCTAGCGGGCCATTTGACCCTCGGTGAAATTTCACGGCCTGGCAAGCCCCGCAATCACGGATAACTTGCCGTTCGGCGCGCGACGCAAACCACTCCCCCGCTTCGAAAGTAAAGGGATAGTGGTTGACTTTTGCCACTTCCCCACTCCCCTGCCGTCAGGCCCCAACGAGTAGCGAAGTGCGCGCCGTAGTTATTCCGCCTATTTTTCGGCGATCAAATTGTGCCGAGCAGACGCGCGGAAGGCTATCCATCCGACGGCCGAAGCGAGGCAGAAAAGGAGCCCCAGAATGATTCCCCATGGTGCCGAAAAATGGTCAGCGGTGGCATAGAAATCATTGAGCAGCGTGACCTGATCGAGACCGGTTGGCAACGCATCTTCGGCCGCCTCCAAGGTTGCGCGGTCATAAGAATTGCTCACCGCGGAGACCTTCATGGGCGCCTGCAAGATGACAGTGTCTAGCCCTGTCTGTCGCTGGAGGGTTGTCGCTAAGTCGCGGAGATCCGGAATCTTCTCCGGGAAGACGTCAACCACTGCGATACCGTGTCCGGGTTGTAATGAGGCTGAGATGTGGGCCTGGAGGTCGTCGTCAAGCGCCAGCTCCGGATTAGAGAAGGCAACGCCGTCGGCTGACAGCTGTGCGGCAATATCGTCTACATTTACGTCCGCCGGGATCATTTGCCACTCCTCGTTATCTTGTAGCGCTTCGGTTCCCCAGATTCGTGGTCGAGCCTAAACCGCCGGACCCGGGCAAGCTTCGCGACGCGCCGCTACCCCCGAAATGGATGAAACAGAACGCGCGTACTGTTATAGTGGTGTCGACCGAGGGTTCTTACATCTACAATGTATTAGAGAACATGCGTGTTCAAAGATCGTCGACACGCTTGGCCTCCTGAAAGGTCAGTGCTAGTCGGATAGTTCGACGAACCCTCGACAAGTGTTCGATAACCCACAAGCGAAAAGCAAGGAATGGAGCTCCTTATGACTGAAAGCCTGAACTCCTTCGGCGCCAAGAAGACTCTTGAGGTCAACGGTAAGTCTTATGACTACTTTGACATCAACGCAGTCGAGGGCCTGGAGAAGCTTCCGTACTCCCTCAAGGTTCTGGCTGAGAACCAGCTGCGCTACGAGGACGGTAAGAACGTAACCAAGGATCACATCAACGCTTTGGCCAATTGGGATCCGTCCGCTGAGCCGGATACTGAGATTCAGTTCACCCCGGCCCGCGTTCTCATGCAGGACTTCACTGGCGTCCCTTGCGTGGTGGACCTCGCAACCATGCGTGAGGCTATCACCGCACTCGGTGGCAAGCCGGACCAGGTGAACCCGCTCAACCCGGCCGAGATGGTTATTGACCACTCCGTCATCGTCGAAGCCTTCGGCTCTACTGAAGCCCTCGAGAAGAACGTGGAGATCGAGTACGAGCGCAACCAGGAGCGCTACCAGTTCCTGCGCTGGGGTGCTGAGAACTTCTCCAACTTCCGCGTTGTCCCCCCGGGAACCGGTATTGTCCACCAGGTCAACATTGAGTACCTCTCCCGCGTGGTCTTCGACAACGACGGTCTCGCATACCCGGATACCTGCATTGGTACCGACTCCCACACCACCATGGAGAACGGCCTGGGCATCCTGGGCTGGGGCGTTGGCGGCATCGAGGCAGAGGCAGCGATGCTGGGCCAGCCGGTGTCCATGCTGATCCCGCGCGTTGTGGGCTTCAAGCTCACCGGCGAGATTCCGACCGGCGTGACCGCTACCGACGTGGTTCTGACCATCACCGAGATGCTGCGTCAGCACGGCGTGGTTCAGAAGTTCGTTGAGTTCTACGGCAACGGCGTGAAGGCTGTGCCGCTGGCCAACCGCGCCACCATCGGTAACATGTCCCCCGAGTTCGGCTCCACCGCTGCGATCTTCCCGATCGACGAGGAGACCATCAAGTACCTCGAGCTCACCGGTCGCCCACAGGAGCAGATCGACCGCGTCGAGGCATACGCCAAGGCACAGGGTATGTGGCTGGAGCAGGATGCTCCGGAGGCAGAGTACTCCGAGTACCTCGAGCTGGACCTGTCCACCGTGAAGCCGTCCATCGCTGGCCCGAAGCGCCCGCAGGACCGCATCCTCCTCTCCGAGGCCAAGGAGCAGTTCCGTAAGGATCTGCCGACCTACGCTTCCGGCGAGGTTGTTGCCGACGAGTCCACCGTTGAGGCCAAGCGCATGACCGCCGAGGGCGGCGACGAGAACTCCCTCGTTGACGTGACCGGTGGCCTGAACAAATCCCGCGCAGGCGAGGGTGAGTCCGCTGCCAAGGGCGGCTCCGGCCGCCAGTCCAACCCGGTGACCGTCACCTCCCCGAACGGCGGTGAGTACACGCTGGACCACGGTATGGTTGCCATCGCTTCCATCACCTCCTGCACCAACACCTCCAACCCGTCCGTTATGGTCGGCGCTGGTCTTATCGCACGTAAGGCTGCTGAAAAGGGCCTGAAGTCCAAGCCGTGGGTTAAGACCATTTGTGCTCCGGGTTCCCAGGTTGTGGATGGTTACTTCCAGCGCGCAGACCTCTGGAAGGATCTAGAGGCCCTGGGCTTCTACCTCTCCGGCTTCGGCTGCACCACCTGTATCGGTAACTCCGGCCCGCTGCCGGAGGAGATCTCCAACGCCATCAACGAGCATGATCTGGCTGCTACCGCGGTGCTTTCCGGTAACCGTAACTTCGAGGGCCGTATTTCCCCGGACGTCAAGATGAACTACTTGGCTTCCCCCATCATGGTCATTGCCTACGCTATTGCGGGCACCATGGACTTCGATTTCGAGACCCAGCCGCTGGGCCAGGATCAGGATGGCAACGATGTCTTCCTCAAGGACATCTGGCCTTCTCCGCAGGAGATCGAGGACACCATCCAGCAGGCCATCTCCCGCGAGCTCTACGAGGCTGACTACGCCGACGTGTTCAAGGGCGACGACGCATGGCGCAGCCTGGATGTCCCGGAGGGTGAGACTTTCAAGTGGAACGAAGACTCCACCTACATCCGCAAGGCACCGTACTTCGATGGCATGCCGACTGAGCCGGAGCCCGTTCAGGACATCAAGGGCGCTCGCGTCCTTGCAAAGCTCGGTGACTCCGTGACCACCGACCACATCTCCCCGGCCTCCTCCATTAAGCCGGGTACCCCGGCCGCTCAGTACCTCGATGCCAACGGTGTGGAGCGCCAGGACTACAACTCCCTGGGTTCCCGTCGTGGTAACCACGAGGTCATGATGCGCGGTACGTTCGCTAACATCCGCCTCCAGAACCAGCTGGTCGACGTCGCCGGTGGCTACACCCGCGACTTCACCCAGGAGGGCGCACCGCAGGCCTTCATCTTCGACGCCTGCGAGAACTACAAGGCAGCCGATATCCCGCTGGTTGTCCTGGCAGGTAAGGAGTACGGCACCGGTTCCTCCCGTGACTGGGCTGCTAAGGGCACCAACCTGCTGGGCGTAAAGGCCGTTATTACCGAGTCCTTCGAGCGCATCCACCGCTCGAACCTCATTGGTATGGGCGTTATTCCGCTGCAGTTCCCGGAGGGCGAGTCCCACGAGTCCCTCGGCTTGGACGGCACCGAAACCTTTGACATCGAAGGTATCGAGGCTCTCAACGAGGGCGGCATTCCGAAGTCGGTTCACGTCACCGCCACCAAGGAATCCGGCGAGACCGTTGAGTTTGATGCCAAGGTTCGCATCGACACGCCTGGTGAGGCCGACTACTACCGCCACGGCGGCATCCTGCAGTTCGTTCTGCGCCAGATGGTCAAGGCCTAAACCAACCTTGCCCACCATGCAGGTTCCCCGGAAACGGGGTGGCCTGCATAGTTAGGCGGATAGGCCAGCCAGCAACATAGAGTGCTGGCTGGCCTTTCTGCTTCCCGCCCCACATACTCCACATACTTCCGTCACTCGTCTATCCCCCAGCCGCGCTTTAAGGAGCTTTTCCCCACCATGCCGATTATGAGCGACTCCGAACTGAACCGCCGCCGCCATGACATTCTGGTCGGTGCACGCAGATGCTTCGCTGAGCACGGCTATGAAGGTGCCACAGTTCGACGCCTCGAAGAAGCCACGGGTAAATCGCGCGGGGCTATCTTTCACCACTTCGGCGATAAAGAGTCTCTCTTTTTGGCCCTGGCTCGGGAAGACGCGGCCCGCGAGGCCGAGGTCGTAGCAAACAACGGTCTCGTTGAGGTAATGAGCGAGATGCTGCGTCACCCAGAGCGCCATGACTGGCTTGCTACCCGGCTTGCTGTGACCTCGATGCTGCGTACCGATCCCTCCTTCGCTGCTCGGTGGCATGAAGAGCAGCAGGTTTTGGATAAGGCGGTCCGTGCGCGCTTGGAATCAAACGCCGAGAAAGGCCGGCTGCGCGACGACGTCTCTATTGATACCCTCGTGACTTATCTAGAGACCTTCATGGACGGTTTTATCAACCGCCTAGCGCTCGGGGACACGAAGAATCTAGAACAGGTGTTGTCCTTAGTAGAGCAATCGATTCGTGGCCCACACGCCGGTCACTAAACGCTTAACACTCAGTGCCGGAGTGTGGTTGACGCTACACTGTGGCGCATGGACCATACTCCCCTACAGCTTCCGCGGACGCAGTGTGGAATTAGTCTGAACGCCACACCCCGGCTTGCTCCGAAAGAACAGCGCGCCCACGATGCTCAGCCGAGCCCGCGAATGGACAATTCAGGTCTTCGCGAGGTCATCGAGGAGGCTGGGCCCCAGCCTGGGCGCCTGAAGCTCAGCGACCTGGCAGTCTGGGTCATCATAGGTCTAGTTGGACTATTTATGTGCAACATGACGTTCTCTTTCTTCGCTGGTGATTTTGGTCCTCCGCGATTCAGCTTCTCTGACATCGGCATATTTTCGCTAATCCCTATCATTTTGTGTTTCCTCAGCGCGACCTTTGTCGCTGTGAGCCTGTGGAACATCCTCAAGGAAATCGGTAAAGCTCGGCGTTTGCGCACCGCGTGGCGCAATGGCTGGGTAGAATACCGTCCCGCTCTCATCGGTGAGTTGGTTTACCTGCGCAGCAAAACCGAAGGTCCCGATGATCGTGAACGGACCTATTTCTATTACTCCGCGCCGCTCATGATCCTTCAACCAGACGGCGCACTGGCGAAGGCCATGTCCGGTGAGTTCCGCGCAAACAACCCGAACTGGTTGAGATCACGTGGCGCTGCACTGGCAGAGGGCTCCCGGATCGCTACCGTGGATACTGCGAACAATAATGGCTGGACCGTCGCTGCTTACCGCACCGACGGAACGAGCTCGGAGGCGGAACTCTCCAATGGACTCACCGGCCGCCAAGTTGATGCCGTTCTCCACTTCGCCGAACAGCATTGGGCGCGCTAAGCCGCTGTTCGATTGGTTGGCCCGCCGCCCAACACGGGTCCTACTCCCCATTAGGTGTTGAACCGACGAGAAAGGCAGCTCTAACCCCTTTACACTGTGATCCATGACGCAATCTTCTATTCAATTGCCTCGGTCACCGCTGAAATTTGATGCAGTCAGCGCAGGCTCCCTCGCGCCTAAGGAGTTAAAGGAGCATGATCAGCAGCCGAACCCTAACGTGGACCGCAGCGGTATACGCGAAGCTATCAATAGTGTCGGGCGACCGATCGGCCAAGCCAATCTCGGCGCGATCATCTTTGGATTCATCTTCATCTCCATGGGTGTCATGTCCCTATTCTTCACAGTGTTCCATGTGCTATTCCTCTTTGTCCTATTTCCGGGCGCAGACGGAACGAACGGCGGGATACCAATAGCCAGCATTATCAACGGGCTTGCCGCAATGGTATTCATCTTTGTCGGAGTCATGCTCGTGCGGGGTCGCTGGGGAAGGAGAACTAGGTTGCGGACCGCCTGGGCGAATGGGTGGGTTGAGTACCGTCCTGCGTTAATCGGGGAGCTCGTCTACAAGCGCCGCGTCGACTACAACGACAACACCGACTACTATTACACCGCCCCGATACTCATCTTGCAGCCAGACGGCTCGTTGAAAAAGGCCATGACAGCGGAGTTCGTCGCTCCGAACCCGAATTGGCTGAAGCTTCGCGGCCGGCTGCTCGCCGACGGTCCCCTCGTCGCCACCGTTGACTTCAACCACAATAACGGCTGGAGTGTGGTGGGATACCGCGCCGACTCGGACAAACCGCAACTAGAACTCCAGCATGGTCTGCGCAAGAAGAACATCGAGGCGGCGCTGTCTTTTGCTGAGCAGAACTGGGTAAAAGGTTAACGCTCAACAGCGTGCCATCGGGACGCCCCACCTTCTTCAGGAGCCCACCACAATGTCTCAGCAAGCGATAGCCCCCTTCGACTTTCCGAATCATGAATACTCCGAAAGGCTCATTCCTCGTAGCTTAAGGGAAGTATCTTCGCCAAACCCTTCTCCTACGACAGCTGCCGTCGGTCGCGCCATTGCAGCGGCTGGGCCATTGCCGGGTCGATCCACATCTGGATGGAAGAACCTGCGGACCAAGCTCATCGTGGCGGTAGTGCTACTCGCTATCGCGATATCAGCCATTATCGGCGAAGATACGTCCATCAGCTCGGGGTGGCAGGGATTGGCCGTCGCAGTCTTTGTCCTCGTGCTCGTGGTCGCGGCAGGTAGACAGATTCGGTCCATTCGCAGTTCAACGTGGGGCGCACGCCGACTGGGCACCGCCGCAGAAAAAGGCTGGATTGAGTACTATCCCGCTCTGCTCAGCGAGATCTGGCAGACCGGTCGGCACGTGCCGCATGCCGATCCCACCGAGTACTACTACAAAGCCAAGGTGCGCCTCTTCCTCCCCGACGGCACGGTTCAAGAAATCATCAGCGACGAGTTTGAATCCCACACGTCTCCCCGGTCCTTCCGCGAGCAAGGTATTGCCGTGGTGCGCTTCCAAAGCCAAGCCACCTTCGAGCACACCACGGGGTGGTACATCGCCGCCCACCTCGCTACTAAACCTTTTCGCCAGGCGAGCTTGCACAACGGTCTGACCCGCGAGCAAGTAAGTGCTGGCCTTAACGCCGCGGCGTCTCCTGCATCCTAGATGTCCTTAACGCTGCCTTCACCATCGATGAACTCCAGAGGCGAGGCCGGGAAGCTATCGCGGCGAGCAACCTCAGCGACAACCTCGGCGACAAGCTCCCGGGAAGTCGTCATATCGCTGGTGCGCTCGGCATCGCTATCGAGCACAGTGATGCCCTGGGAAGGCTCTTCCGTGAGCGCTGCAGGACCCAGAATGAGGTAGTTGAGATCCGTCGAATTAAGCTTATTGTCTACGGCCTTCTTGGACTCCACGTAGGCGTACCACGACTCATCGGAAGGATCGGTCGTGTTCTCCGTAGCGCCGATGTAGGAAATCATCACGTAGGCCGGGGTGTGCTTCCCCTCCTCCGCTAGCTTCTCCAAGCCAGCGATGGAGGCAAGTGCCGCATCGCGGTCGACTGCCCACGTCACTTCCGCACCCGCGCGGCCACCGTTTCCAGCGCCCCACACGACGACGTCATAGTCAGCCAAAAGCTCTGCCCAGTCCTCAACAGAAAGCTCGGTGAGATCGCGCACCACTGCGGTGGCGCCTAGGGCTTCAATATCAGCGACCTGGTCGGGGCTACGGATAAGGGAATGGACGGTGAGGTTGGCGTCGACAAGCTTGGGCGCCGCCAAAAGCCCAACCTTTCCGTGGCCGCCGATGTACAAAACCTTCTTGCGTGCAGTTGTTGTCGTATCAGTCATGTGCGCCACCGTACGCGCTATCTGATCTCACTGCAGGACCCCAGGGCAGCTGGAAAAACGTACAGGTTACAATCTAGTCATGATCGCCATCATGACTGTTACCGGTGTCGATAACACCGGCATTATCTCCGCCGTGTCCACCGCCCTCGCAGAACTTAACGTCAATATCGTTGACGTCTCCCAGACGCTCATGTCTGAGTACTTCACCATGATCTTGCGCGTCGAATTCGATGAGAACGAGGTCAGCATCCAGCAGCTCCAGGAGCGGATGAACACCGTCGGTGAGTCCATCAAGCAATCCATTCGCGTGCAGTCGGAAGCGCTGTTCACCGCAATGAACGAGATTTAGGGACGATAACCAGTCATGCTTAACCGCTTCAATACCGCCAGCATTCTCGACACCATCGAGATGATCGAGAAGTACCGTCTCGATATCCGCACCGTCACTATGGGCATTTCGCTGCTCGGCTGCACCCGCTCCACTATGGAAGCCACCGCCGAGGCCGTGTACGACCTCGTGACATCCCGCGCCGCACACCTGGTTGAGGTGTGCGAGGGAATCGAGGCCGAGCTCGGCATCCCGATTGTCAACAAGCGCATCTCTGTCACCCCCATCGCGCTCATCGTGGCCGGTATCGAAGGAAACCCCGTGGACGTTGCCCGCGCGCTGGATCGCGCTGCCGCAGCGACCGGTGTTGACTTCGTCGGTGGCTACTCCGCGCTCGTCGAAAAGGGCGCAACGACCGCCGAAAAGGCGCTTATCCGTTCCATCCCGGAAGCCCTGGCAGAGACAAACCTGGTCTGCTCCTCGGTGAATATCGCTTCCTCCCGCGCCGGCATCAACATGAATGCTGCGGCACAGATGGGACGCATCATCAAGGAAGCTGCCGAGCTCACCAAGGAGCGCAGCGCCATCGGCTGCGCCAAGCTCGTGATCTTCTCCAACTCCGTGGGCGATAACCCCTTCATGGCCGGTGCCTTCCACGGCATTGAGGAACCGGACTGCGTCGTTTCCGTAGGTGTATCGGGCCCGGGCGTGGTCGATCGCGCGCTCGGCTCCCTTGAGGGCGCCACCCTCAACGAGGTCGCCGAAGAGGTCAAGAAGGCGGCCTTCAAGGTCACCCGCGCCGGCCAGCTCGTGGGTGAAATGGCTTCGGAGCGCCTCGGTGTCCCGTTCGGCATCATTGACCTCTCCCTTGCTCCCACCGCAGAGCTGGGTGACTCCGTCGCGCACATCCTGGAGCACATGGGCCTCGACCAAGTGGGCACGCACGGCACCACGGCAGCGCTCGCACTGCTTAACGACGCCGTCAAGAAGGGCGGCATGATGGCCTGCTCCCGCGTGGGTGGGCTGTCGGGTTCCTTCATCCCGGTTTCCGAGGACAAGGGCATGATCGATGCGGTGCGCACCGGTGCTATCTCCATCGACAAGCTGGAGGCCATGACCTCGATCTGCTCGGTGGGCTTGGACATGATCGCCATCCCGGGTGATACCTCTGCTGAGACCATCGCCGGCATGATCGCGGATGAGGCCGCCATTGGCGTGATGAACCATAAAACAACCGCCGTGCGCGTTATCCCTGCTCCTGGTACCAAGGCTGGCGACGAGGTCAACTTCGGCGGCCTTCTAGGCTACGCTCCGGTCATCCCGGTTAACCAGGTAGGCAACTCCACCTTCATCAACCGCGGTGGCTTCATTCCGGCACCGGTGCACGGTTTCCGCAACTAGTCAGCGCACGAAAGTCTGCATCGCCGCCCAAAGCAATGGGGTGTCCTTAACGTGGCCGTCGCGAAACCACGCTTCCGCACGGTCACGTTGCCACAAGTTCATTGCACGCGCCGGATTAGATGAATCTAATGCTTCATCGGCTGCAAGAATCAGTCGCCGCAACGGTGTAGAGGGAAGGTATGAATCCGTGGGTATCGTCCACGAAGCAGCGATGACGTACTGAGCGCCCCGCAAATGCGCGGCCAAAGACAAACCCATGGGTTCGAGAAAAGTATGGTCGGTACCAGAACCACACCCAATGAATGCCACGTGTTCAGGGAACACGAACTCTTCATCGCTTAGAATCTCACCGGCGGTCAACGGATCGTGCTGCCCCGTGTCATCAACACAACACAAGTGGAGTGCTGATGATGCCCCTGAGGAGGTGAGATCCTGTCCCACGCTAACGTGTCCCACGTACAGAAAAGCGGAAGCTTTAGGCAGTACGGACTTGAGCCACCGGCGATCTAGATCACTACGTCTAGCTAGTTCAGAGAAAACGGTCGCTGTGGGAATAAGGTTTCCAGTTCGCCGCCCTAAAAGTGCTGCTAGTTCATCGTTGTCTTGGGGTGGTCCCAGGACCGAGCCCAACGCCGAAGTCGGTTGGTATCCAGGAACTTTAGGATCGATGACAGCTATAACCCCGCGCCGTGTTCCGTTAACACGCAAACGCGAAGCTCCTTTATCGCGGCGTTTCGCAAGGCGGGAAGCATTGCGGGGAATAGCTATAGCGACGTCCGCAAAGTCCAAAAGTAGCGTACGATGATTTCCTGCAGTTTCTGTTTGAATACGCAGGAGTGCCCATGGAATCCGAGCTGCAGTTGGAGATACATGGATCTTCATGCAAACGCGCTCGGCGCCATGCCCAGAACGTCGAATTAACGCTTGGGTCAGTTCAGTGGGAAGAAGACCATCAGCTAGTCTTGCCCCAAAATCCGCCGATTCTTGTGGAGAGGCCAATGGACCACTCAAGGCGCGGTCGAGCGCTTCCTCCGCAGATTCAGCAGGGCGAGCATTGGGCAATGCCTCCTCATAAAAGTTGAGAAGAGTCTGGCGTAGCGCTGGGTCAAGACGAGACGCGTGCGCGTCTTCCTCTCCTTCCCAGCGCCACGTGATCCAGCAAGTGCTTGCCTCAGCAAACCACAAGGTCAGGACTTGTTGCCCACTCACCACGTCTTACCTTGATTAACCGCAGGTAATCTTCAATTCGAACGGCTTCGTTTCCATGCTGGTCGGGTTTTGTGGATCGGTCACAATGCCCTCACCCGACACGGTGTAGCTGTCGCCGTCCTTCGTCGCCGTAGCGGAGCCCATCGGGCTACCCTCAGCGTAGGCCAGGGTATTTCCATCTGCATCCATCATTCCGACACCCTTCACCGTGGGGTTATCATCGGTGGAAAGCATTGCGGAGATACCAGCTGTACCGGAACCTACTGCGAGATTCATCGTGCCAGCTGCCTCCTGGCATACGATGGTTTCGTCTTCTACCACGATGGCCTGGCCATCAACTGTGGCTTCATAGCTTCCACCGATTGAAGCGGTCTTCGCATCTGCATTTGCAGACTCATCTTCGCTGTCGTTTGATTCTGCATTCGCATCAGAATCTGTACTAGAGTCTTCAGTCTTTTCAGCCTCGTTGGCAGCAACTTCGGTGGTAGCGTCCGCAGACTTTTCGCCGTTGTCGCCTTCAGATTGAGAACAGGCAGCGAGCGTTGTCAACGAGACGGCGGCAAGAAGAGATACGAGAGACTTAGTGATCTTCACTGGAGTTCCTTTCTTTGCATTTAGCTGTGCATTCGAGTGCCAGCTAGCCTCAGTATTGGAGAATGCTAGCTCTACCACTCACAAAACTGGTCCCCCAAAGGGGGGGATTCGATGCCTTCAATCAGTAAAGAGCAACGCACTCTTCGGCAAAGCTCAACCTGTCGCGAGCTCGCAGTCGCTCCTGAGCAAAGGCCCTAATACGGTTGCGCACTTCCTGGCTCTCGTTGACATCAACCCCAACTTGTACGACCACGTCAGTCCAATCTTGAAGCCATACCTCAGCTACCGTGAGACCTAACGGCACAGACGCGAATCCCCGCTTGTCGAGATATCCGTGGGCTAATTCCTCAGGTCCGCGAAGCACCCGCACCTCAAGGCCTTCACCGTTTGACTGCTTATCAGCGAGTAATACTTGGATGTCTAGCACCGGATTCGGAGCCGCTTCGACATGCCATTGAACGGGATTCTCTGTCGCATCAACTACATGTGCTGGCAGCCCTTGCCACGCCGGGGAGGATGTACCACTAAAAATGGGGCCCGTGATCGCACACTCTTGAACTGTGCCCGCGACCAAAGCATAGTCAGATTGTGCCTGGTTGTCCCTTGTTCTGTTTAAGGACACTGAGGTGTCCTCAGTACGAGAAAACTGATACCCGTCGACGATTGTTTCTACCTGCATAGCCACGTCGTTGATCTCACGAACCAGCCCCTCATCACTCAGCTTGGGTACCCCATCAACGGCACTGGTCGGCCACCAATCTCGTAGCCACTGGCCATGAGCGAGCTTTCGAAGCGCCAGTAACGTCTCCAGATTCCATTGAGCAGCGGCATTGAATGCTTTTCGCATGTTGGGGTTCTGCGCCGACTGTACAAATTCAACATGGGCAGGCTCTCCGATGAGTTCCCACAGCCAATCGCATTCGTCTTCGTCAGTGATCGTGATGCGTGGCCGGCTCCTTTCGGGCTCGTCGATATTCCACTCCAATAGCGCTCCCCTAGCTTCAACAGCTTGGATAAGTGGAAACTCTGAGAAACTAATAACGCCCGATGACCAGGCTCCATCTTTCAATGTCCACTTCATCAGGAGCTCCTCTCAAGAGACTTACGGATTCTTGCGCGGTGGTCAAGAATGACAGAACGGGTAATGCCGGTCAGCAATTCTTTAGGGCTTTCAGCCGGGGGACGTGGCCTAATTTCGCGACCGTGTAGTCGAGACCATAAGCGGTTCAACCAAGGCTTCCAGAAATCTTGCAAATCAGCAACGATCTTGGTTTGGTCAGCATGGATGGCTCCCCCAGCACATAATTGGCGTCGCAAGTGCATTACATATGCCTCCCTCCGTATTCTTTGCTGGAGCTCGCCTACAAACCCCTCTGCCGCTCCGACGTCGTCAGAATCAACGTGAAGCAGCGGAGTTAGCTGAGGTGCTATCACCGTGCCAACAAGGAATAGCGCTTGGCTTCGGGCATCGTGGAGGCCAAATGCATCCACTGCCCTTTCAATCTCTTCGATCACGATTTCCGCAGCTCCGACCTCAGAGTCTGCGTCCCGATGCCGAATTAACGCTGCCCGCACGCGCTGCTCAATGGTGCGGTCAAGCGGAAGAAATGCCGAACCTAACAACTCCGGTGGAACAAGGGGATCCTTCTCAGAAAGAGAAACTGTTTGCGTTTTAGGGACAATAGCTTCCAGAAACTTCTCAATAATTCCTTCTTGATCTCGCATTTCAAAAGCGATAGCCCGAACGTCTTCTGTAGCCACAAAGGCTTCAAGACTCTCCCCTGACTGATCAAGAAGAGCAAGCGCTAGCCGTTCACTAAGTCCATGAGTTTGAGGGGGTACTCTTCTGTTGTACCAAGAGGAAGTCCATGTCTTCTCCGCATAGTCATGCGTTTCCTTTGACCTCAGCACCTCCATCACTTCTCTCGTGCTGGGGCCAATCGTATGTATGGAATCTAGTAGTGCACTAACGAGCTCGCTTACATCGCCCTCGGGGGCTCCCCTAGTAATGGCGAGCTCATAAGCTCGGGGATAATAAAGCTCCTGGGGATTCCCTTCCGAGATTCCCAGTGCTTGTCTCATTTCCTTGAACTCGAGATACCACAAGGACGTCCATGACAACGCCTCTCGGGAATCAACCAGAAGCTGGTACATCTCGGCAGCGTCCGCGGGGTTCAACAGTGCCTTGGCGAGATGCTTTCGTTCCCGCGGCCTAAAAACTAGTGGATCAAGTAGACATTTCTGTGTTCGTGCCAGAGGCAGACCCTTCTTATTTACTAGCGCAGGTGCGTCAATCTCTGCGGCGGTCCACGCATCCGCAATTACTGCAGTGCGTGGTCTCAAGGTAGCCATGGGCTTCGTTACCTCTCAACGTAAGTGTCCAAATCATTGACAACAAATTCCAATCTGTGCTGAGATTATAGTGTGTTCGATTCCATAAAAGTGCGTACTTCGGCACGAGCTTTCAGAGCTCGATGTGAGGAAGCAAGCTCGAAAATGCGGGCTGGCGACGATTCGCGGCGAGAAACCCCTGTCCATTGGAATTCCACGAAATTAACTAATTCGGAACAGTGTTCTAAGGGTGTCTCTGAGCTCAGCAACCTACTCTTAGAATTTCCTCAAGTCACTCGTGAAGCCAACCTTGCTTTGTCCATCGACCTTCTCCACGGAGCCCTTTCCACTATTGAGAGGAAAAAGCTAAGGGTCGACGACCCGTCTCAGTTGATGCGCCTCGAAGACCAACAATGGGCAATCACATTCAGCGTCGCTCAATCGCTTCGTTTCGCCAATAAGCTAGAGGAAGCCGAAAAGAGAGTCGCTGCACTCGAAGAACTAGCTCCGCGAACACTTGAACCTGTACAACGCACTTTCCTAACAAAAACTGAACGTGCTGCGTTGTTTATGTGCCAAGGACAACACAATCAGGCCGCTATAGCCTATCGAAACATACAAGCCTTAGCTCGAAGTCTCGGCACTTCTTATCTTGGAATCGTTCTTTTAGGAGTGGCACAAACCGAAATGATGCTTGGTGATTATGCCGCTGCTGAGCTAAACCTCAACCGTGCAGAGCCTTTGATAGGCGAAGATCCGAACCACGCGCCAACCCTGCAACTTACACGCGCTTATTTGCGTCTCTTGAGCGCACATCCAGAGTGGGTTAGCAGTGTTTCTCTTGCTATCGCACAAATTGGAACAACCATAGTCACGGTTGAACCGCAAGTTAGCAAACAAATAATGCTTATACAGGCACATCGATTACATCTCGAAGGCCGCCACGATGAAGCTTTACATACACTCGAAGAGTGTGCAGCCCTGGCGTACGACCAACATGACGTTTGTTTCTTCTCTGATGTCTTGCAACAGCAGGCTTTCGTACACCAACGCCTTGCACATGCCACTAGCGATGTTGATGAGACCGCACAACATCACCGGATCGCGATGCGAAAGCTCTCGCAGGCCCGCGCCATTCGTCAGGAGCACGGGCACAAATTGTCTACGGCATCGATCGATGTGACGGCAGCCGAGTATATCGTTCAATGGCACGATCGCTATCACGGTGTGTCTCACAATGAACTTAGAGAAGCCTTCCAGCGCATCATCGCGGCTATGCGGACTATTTATAGCGTCAGCCAAAGCATTGCGGAGAGCAGAACCCGCTATAGGTTTGTACGTTCAAGGTTGCGACATGCCTTTGAAGCCGCTTGTTCATTGGCACTTTTCCTTGGGGATACTCCAGCGCTTTCGGCCCTCATCGTAGAAGCCACCGCACAGTATGACTGGAGCGTAGTTCACAAGGCTGGCACCGATAACTGAGAACAACCTATCCGGTGGATGAGGAGTTGGCCTACTAGTTTTCGAATGTCGGCGCTGTTGCCCCGGGCCCCCTCATTGAGGCACCCAATACTCTCCTGTTCCTCAGTAAGCCGGCCCAAGCATCACCAGACGGCTCCCCATGGCAGCACGCTCTCCCGACGAAGGTAACGAAGGTCCGTTTTATGGTGCTGCTTCTCGGTAATCACTAGCGTTGCGTAGTTGCGCCTCAAGCTCCGCAATTATCGGCAAGGCCAGCTCCGCGCGTTCGGCATCAATTCCCCACTTCTCCGGTTCACTGCGGACCATGTGGGCTGTGGCCTTGAGAAAGCGGGCGAAGTTTTCCACGACGGCGCGGTTGTTGTTGCGCACGCCTTCGGTAAGCACGGTATTGCTTAGCCTTTCGATCCAGATTTCGAGGATGTGAGTCGAGGTGCTTTTGCCAATTGTGGTGCAGGCAGCACGCGCAAGCCGCAAGCCCTCATCGTCATGCCACACTCCTCCGGGGGCGCGAAGGCGGCACGAGATGATCGCTGCGCCTTCGACGGCAGGGATCCTCCCCTTGCGAACACAGGTTTCTACATAGTCAGCGCCGCAACCAACGGCCATAATAGGGCCGATGTCTTTAACAATGCCGCGTGTGTCATCCTCCGTGACATACCACGCGCGGAAGGTGAGGTAGTCCTCATAGCGGAAGTGGCCTGCCTCCGCCAGCACGTTGAGCAACCGAGCGGACAAAGCCTTCGTCCACACCTTGTCTGTACGCAGGTAGCCGCTGAGGCGTTCACGAATTTGATCAAGATGGTCATCCCACTGACCAGACTCAATGCCCTCTTTCAATTCGGTATAGGCCCAGTCCACGCGGACCTCAGGTCGTTTGCTCACTAATCCGGTGAGCAACGGTTCAATAACGGAATCGAGGTTATTGGCGGTGTTCATGACTTCTTCCTCTCCTGCGGCAGCACGCCGGGGTCTGACCACTTCTAGACCCTGTGCGTGGGAAGCGGAAGGACCCAAGAGAAGAGTCTTGAGCGGTGTGTGGTTGTGGCCCCGATTCTAGCGCACTATAGGTTTACTGGAAGACCAAGAAGAGATGCTGCGCGCAGAAATTCTCGATGGGCGGTGCCAACATCGACGGCGGTAACCAGCGCGGCATTAGCGGCCCGATCCCAGTGACCGCGCAGGTCCGCCACGCTCGTTCCGCGCAACCATTCCGGTTCACTGACTACCCGTACGGTGGTCGCGGTGGAAAAGAACGGGACCTTCTGCAACGCCACCATGCAGGTGAGCAGATCATGTATCTGAGCCTGATAACCCGAGCCGTGCGCCTCGTGGAACTCGAAGTAGAAGCGCATGATCTCCGGTAGAACGTCCGCCACTGGGTGCTGCGCGAGCGCTTCACGCAGCCGTTCCAGCTGCGTCGGGCCGAGGAGCATCGTCTCAGTGACGTTGAGTGGGCACAGCGTGGTGGGCCTTGAGGTGGATTCAAAGAAGTCGCGCGCAGCATGCGGGTCGACCCAGAAGTTCCACTCCGCCGTTGGCGTGGTGTTGCCGGGATAGTTCACAGCACCACCCATGATGGTGACACCGGAGAAGCAGGCGTAGTCGGCAGCGTGCTCCGCAGCAAAGTGCGCGGCATTGGTCAATGGTCCGGTCACGATGAGCTGCGCGTTGCGGTCCGCAGCTTCGGTCCAAATGCTGGTCCACTCGGCAGGCTCAGCACTAGCGTGCCCCTCCGGCACGCTCAGGTACCCAAGACCGCTTGGGCCGTGAGTTTCCGGAGTGGTTACCAGCTCCACCTGGCTGGGCTCCGGAAGCCCCGCCGCGACGGGCACCTCATCCAGGCCACACAGTTGCAGGATGTAGGCAGCATTGCGGGTGGTCTGATCAATCCCAACGTTTCCAGCGGTGGTAGTAACACCGGCCAGTTCGATCTCTCCGGCGCGGTGAAGCGCGGCGAGGTAGATCAACGCTAGGGCATCGTCGATACCGGGGTCGCAATCAAGGAGAACAGGCTGGGCAGTCATGCCCGAAAGTTTATTAGGCCAATTCCACGATCTCCATGTACTCGTCGTTCCACAGATCCTCATCGCCATCGGGCATGATGATGACGCGCTCCGGCTTGAGTGCCTTGACCGCACCTGGGTCGTGAGTAACCAAGACCACGGCACCTGTGTAGGTGCCTAGGGCATCAAGCACCTGCTCGCGAGACTGTGGGTCGAGGTTGTTCGTGGGCTCGTCGAGAAGCAGCACGTTGGCGCGTGAGGACACCAGCGTTGCCAGCGACAGTCGGGTTTTCTCACCACCGGAGAGCGTTCCAGCAGGCTGTTCCAACTTGTCACCGGAGAACATGAAGGCGCCCAGCAGTCCGCGCAAATCCTGCTGGCCAGCGTCAGGGCATGCCTCAATCGTGTTTTCCCACACGGTCTTGTCTGGATCGATATTGTCGTGCTCCTGAGCAAAGTATCCGATGCGCAGGCCATGGCCGGAGACGATGCCTCCTTCGCCGTCGGTGCGTTCCACGCCCGCCAGCAGCTTGAGCAGGGTCGTCTTGCCGGCACCGTTGTAGCCCAGCACGACCACGCGGGACCCCTTGTCGATGGCCAAGTCGACGCCAGCGAAGACCTCCAGCGAGCCATACATTTTGGTCAGGCCCTTGGCGTTCATCGGGGTCTTGCCGCAGGGTGCAGGTTCGGGGAACTTGATGTGGGCAACCTTATCGGCCACGCGAACGTCATCAAGCTCGTTCATCATGCGCTCTGCACGGTGCAGCATCTGCTTGGCGGCGGCGGCCTTCGTGGCCTTCGCTCCCAACTTGGCGGCTTGCTTGTGCAGGGCTGCGGCTTTCTTTTCCGCGTTGGCGCGCTCGCGGCGGCGACGAGCTTCATCGGTGGCGCGGGCATCAAGGTACTTCTTAAAGCCCATGTTGTAGACGTCTGCTTCGGCGCGAACGGCATCGAGGAACCAAACCTTGTTGCACACGGCCTCCAGCAGATCGACGTCGTGCGAAATCATCACGAGGCCACCTTCATGCTTGGACAGAAAGCCGCGCAGCCACGTAATCGAGTCCGCGTCGAGGTGGTTGGTGGGCTCGTCGAGAAGCAGCGTTGTCTGGGACTTGCCTGACCCAGCCGAAGCTGCGAAGAGAATTTGCGCCAGCTCCACGCGGCGGCGCTGACCGCCGGACAGCGTCTTAAGCTGCTGGTCGAGCACACGCTGCGGCAGCCCCAAGTTATCGCAGATCTGCGCGCATTCGGAGTCCGCCTCATAGCCACCTAAGGTGTGGTACTCCTCCTCCAGGCGGGAGAACTTACGAATGGCCTTGTCTCGGAATTTATCGTCCGTGGCGGTTTCCATCAGCTCTTGTTGCTTGGCCATGCGGCGCTTGATCTCATCCAAACCGCGGGCAGAGAGCACGCGCTCACGCGCAGTCTGCTCAATATTGCCTTCTCGAGAATCCTGCGGCAGGTAACCAATCGGACCTGAGCGCGTTACCGAGCCGCCATAGGGCTCGGTCTCCCCCGCCAGGATGCGCATGGTGGTCGTCTTGCCCGCGCCGTTGCGCCCGACCAGGCCGATGCGATCCCCCGGCTGCACGCGAAGGTGCTGGCCGGGGGCGTCGAGAAGCGTGCGTGCGCCCACGCGCACCTCGAAATCATTGGTCACAATCACGTCGAAACAGTCTAGCAACCAGGGTAGTTAAACCCGAACCAGCGGCAGGGCCCAATCAGCATATATCTGGGGTTCCAGGTTGTGGTGCCCTTTGGAAAACCTGATTCCTGTTCGGCGCGTTTCACTTATGCATGAAGTTCGATGTGACTAGATTGGCGTCATGAGCACATCAGACACATCGAGATCTCCATTAATCCTCGCGATTACCGCATGTCCGACCGGAATCGCCCACACCTACATGGCCGCTGAGAACCTGGGGGCTGCTGCCGCTGAACTGGGTTACCGCATCAAGATTGAGACACATGGTTCAATTGGCGTCGAAGGCACTTTTAGCTCTCAGGACATCGAGGAAGCCGATGCCATCGTGATCGGTGCCGACACCGTCATTGCAAAGGACCGCTTTCGCGGAAAGCGCCTAGCAGCCACTGGTGTCGATGAAGCTATTAAGCATCCAAAGGAACTCCTCACTCGCGCACTGTCAGCGGCGAAGTGGCAAGAGGAGACTTCGAGCGAAGCGGTACAAGGGAATCAAGGCGTAGAGACCTCCGGCAGCGCCACTGGGTTCCGTGCCGTGAGTGAGACCCTCTACAAGGCGCTAATGAATGGTGTCTCCCACATGATTCCGTTCGTGGTCACCGGTGGTCTCCTCATCGCGGTAGCACTCTCAATCGGAGGAACACCCACGCCCGAGGGCCTGGCTATCCCCGAAGACTCCTTCTGGAACACCCTGAATGAGCTTGGCGGCCTAGCCTTTTCTCTCATGGTGCCGATCCTTTCCGGTTATATCGCGGTCGGCATTGCGGACCGCCCCGGTTTAGCGCCGGGACTCATCACTGGTCTTATCGCTACGACCGGCTCGCTTTACGGCTCTGAAGCTGGAGCGGGCTTCCTAGGAGGCATCGTCACAGGCATCCTGTCAGGCTACGTAGCCCTGGGAATCAAAAAGATTCCCGTTAATAAGTACATCGCCCCGATTTGGCCGATCATCGTTATTCCGATCTTCACCACGCTCATTGTGGGGCTCATCTTTATCTATCTTGTCGGTGCGCCAGTAGCCGGCGCCTTTGAAGCCATGACCGAGTACCTCGCCGGGATGGAAGGCTCCTCTGTCATTGTCCTCGGTCTCGTCATTGGCGCGATGATCGCTTTCGACATGGGCGGTCCCTTTAATAAAACTGCCTTCCTGTTCGGCGGGGGCATGATTGCAGCCGGCAATGCGGCTCCGATGGGCATGGCGGCTACCGCCATCGCTGTACCGCCCCTGGCGGTGGGTGTTGCGACCCTCGTACGCCGTGCTTGGTTCAATAAGGCGGAGAAGGACGCCGGTATCGCCGCGCTCTTCATGGGGTTCTTTGGCATCACTGAAGGCGCTATCCCTCTTGCGGCGGCACGCCCGCTGCAGGTCATCCCAGCCAACGTCATCGGTGGTGCGGTAGCAGGCGCCCTGGCAGGTGCATTCGGGGTCAAGGACCATGTCATGCATGGTGGCCCCATCGTTGCTGTGCTCGGGGCTGTCGACAACGTCGTGGGCTTCTTCATCGCACTGCTTATTGGTGTCGTTGTCTGTGCTTCCGTCATGCTTCTGTTGATCGGACTTACCCAAAATAGAAAGGCCCAGAGTAAGAATGAGAGCTCTGGTGAACGGGGTGAAGCGGGCATAGCTAAGGAGGATGTGTCAGAAGCACCGGTCCAGGAAGAACCTTTGCTTTCTGCCGACACGGTGAGCCTTGACCAAGACCTTGGCACGAATCGCAAGGAAACGATCGATTCGCTAGTCCAGCTTGTCTCCCCTCGGCTTTCTGATCCTTCCGCAGTTATCACTACGGCCCTAGAGCGGGAAGCGAAGCATTCGACCGGTGTGGGGCATGGTGTGGCTATCCCACATGCTCGTTCCGCGGGAGTGACAGTGCCGACTTTGGCCTTTGCTCGTCTTCCCGAGGGGATTACGTGGGCAGAGGGCGAGGAACCAACGACGTTGGTCTTCCTCATTGCAGTGCCTGAGGACGCCGGCAAGCAGCACCTCAAGCTGCTTTCCAAGCTGGCGCGGGCAATCATGAAGGATGATTTCCGTACTCGCCTACAATCCGCCGCATCCAAGGATGAAGCGGTGGACATCATCTCCTCGGCTTTGGATCCGGCGTCCTCACCCGCTTCGTCATAGCAGTGAGTACTCAAGCTCTTAAAGCTACTTAAAATACCGCGCATTATGGAAAAAGAAACCGCCAGCCCGAGTGCGCAAGGTCATGTTGTGAAGACCTTAGGCGCCTCGGGCTGACGGTAATGGGGACTTGCAGCCGAAACTAGACGGCGAAGCCGAGGGCCTGGAGCATCTCGCGGCCCTCCTCGGTAATCATGTTCGGGCCCCACGGCGGCATCCAGACCCAGTTGAGCTGGACTGCCTCGGCGAGCTTGTTGCCTACGATGACATCCTCGATCTGTTCGCCGATGACATCGGTGAGAGGACAGGCCGGGGAGGTCAGCGTCATGTTAATGACGCAGGTGTTCTTGCCGTCAATATCGTCGAGCCAGACGTCATAGACCAAGCCCAGATCAACGATGTTGATTCCAAGCTCTGGGTCGATGACATCACGAAGGTACTCGGTGATATCGAAGGTCTTCGCAATCTGCTCTTCGGTCTGTTCAGGCTTGACAGCAGCGCCATCGAAGGAGGCATTCTGGTCCTGGTAAGGATCGGTGCTGCCACCGGTGGTTTCAGTGTTATCAGCCATCTACTTCTCCAATTCGTTCAACGCTTCCACGGTGGCGGCTTGGAAAGCCTTCCACCCGAGGAGAGCGCACTTAACACGGGCGGGGAACTTGGCTACGCCGGCGAAGGCGATGCCGTCCCCGATGATCTCGTCGTCACCTTCCACTTCGCCGCGGGAGGTCACCATCCTCTCGAATTCGGCCAGCTTGGCGTTTGCCTCCTCGAGGGGGATGCCGACGATTTCCTCCGCCATAACAGAGGTCGAGGCCTGCGAAATGGAGCATCCCTCGGCGTCGTAGGACACGTCCTCGACGGTTGTGCCGTCGGGGGAAAGCTTCACGCGGAGGGTGAGTTCATCACCGCAGGAAGGGTTGACGTGGTGAACTTCTGCCTGGCCTTCGCGCAGGCCAGAGAATTTCGGGTTCTTGTAGTGGTCCAGGATGACGTCCTGGTACATGGAATCTAGGTTCATTCGCTCACTCCAAAGAAGGTGCGGGCAGCCCGCACCGCCTCTATGAGGGCGTCGACCTCGTCCTCAGTGTTGTACAGGTAAAAGCTAGCGCGTGCGGTCGAATTAGCCTGGCACGCGCGGTGCAGCGGCCACGCACAGTGGTGGCCGGTGCGGATGGATACGCCATGAGAGTCAAGAACCTGGCCTAGGTCATGCGGATGGATCCCATCCACGATGAAGGAGACCGCTCCTCCGCGATCCTCGGTGTTTTCAGGCCCGATGATACGCACGCCGGGGATCTCGGCAAGCTTCTGCAAGGCCAGTGCAGTGAGTTTCTGCTCGTGGGCGTGGATGGCCTCCATGCCCACCTCGCTCAAGAACTTCACTGCTGCACCAAGGCCCACAACCTGGCTGGTCATTTGGGTTCCGGCCTCGAAGCGGGTGGGTGGCGCGGCAAACGTCGAGCCTTCCATCTTGACTACTTCGATCATGGAACCGCCGGTGAGGAAAGGCGGCAGCTGCGCCAGCAGCTCTTGCTTACCGTAGAGCACGCCCACGCCGGTCGGCCCGCACATCTTGTGCCCAGAGAACGCGGCAAAATCCACATCAAGTTCGTGGAAATCCACCGGCATGTGCGGCACCGACTGGCAGGCGTCGAGAACCACCATGGCACCTACGGCACGGGCACGACGTACCAACTCTGCGACGGGAGCCACGGCCCCGGTCACGTTGGACTGGTGGGTAAAAGCCACGACCTTCACGGAGTCATCGAGCTCAAGCGAATCGAGATCAATGCGGCCGTCCTCGGTCATGGAGTACCACTTCAGCGTCGCGCCGGTGCGCTGGCACAGCTCTTGCCACGGCACCAAGTTCGCGTGGTGCTCCAGTTCGGTGACCACGACGGTATCGCCCTCACCGACATAAAGCTCGCCGGCGCGCTCATCACTGAGCACGTAGGCAACCTCATTGAGCGCTTCAGTGGCGTTCTTGGTGAAGGCAATCTCATCGCGGTCGGCACCAACGAAGGCGGCGATGGCCTGGCGAGCGGACTCGTACGCGTCATCGGCCTCCTCCGCCAGCTGGTAGGAACCGCGGTGCACCGGAGCGTTGGTGCCGAGCACGAACTCCTCCTCGGCCTTCCATACCGGCAGGGGACGTTGCGAGGTCGCTCCCGAATCCAGGTACACCAAAGGTTTACCGTCGCGCACCGTGCGCGAGAGGATAGGGAATTGTTCCCGAATCGCATTAACGTCTAGTTCAGGCATAGGTCCTTGTGCTCGGTTCTTTTTCTCTAGCGTGTCGTGGTGTGGTCTGTCGTGGTGTTACCGGGGTCGGCGGTACAGCCTACTTGAGGAACTGCTCGTAGCCGTCTGCCTCAAGCTGGTCAGCCAGCTCGGCGCCGCCGGTCTTGATGATCTGTCCGTCGGCGAAGACGTGAACGAAGTCCGGGACAACGTAGTTGAGGATGCGCTTGTAGTGCGTGATGAGGAGGATGCCGCCGTTGGTCTCCTCCTGATAGCTGTTGATGCCATCGGAGACGACGCGCAGGGCGTCGACGTCCAGGCCGGAGTCGGTCTCGTCCATGACGGCGAACTTCGGTTTGAGGATGTCGAGCTGCATGACCTCGTGGCGCTTCTTCTCACCACCGGAGAAGCCCTCGTTCACGGAGCGGTGTGCAAAGGACTTATCGATGGCCAGCTTCTCGCGGGCCTCGGTGAGCTCCTTGTTCCACTCGCGCAGCTTCGGAGCCTCGCCACGGATAGCGGTCACGGCGGAGCGCATGAACTGCGACATCTTCACGCCCGGCACCTCAGTCGGGTACTGCATGGCCAGGAAAAGACCAGCGCGGGCGCGCTCGTCGACTTCCATCTCGAGGATGTTCTCGCCGTCGAGAAGCACCTCGCCCTCGGTCACCTCATACTTGGGGTGACCGGCGATAACGTAGGACAGGGTGGACTTGCCGGAGCCGTTGGGGCCCATGACGGCGTGGGTCTCACCGGAATTGATGGTGAGGTTGACACCCTTGAGGATCGGCGTGGGCTCACCGTCCTCCTCGTGTGGGAGCACCTGCGCGTGGAGATTCTTGATTTCCAGAGTAGACATTGAGTTGGTACCTGCTTTCGGGAAGTTTTAAGCGTTGATCTTGGCGAGCTCGTCGACGACGCGGGATTCCAGATCCTCGCGCAGGGACTCGACCGGGATGCGGGAGATGACTTCGGAGAAGAAGCCGCGGATGATGAGGCGGCGTGCCTCGGCGGCAGGAATACCGCGGGACATGAGGTAGAACAGCTCAAGGTCATCGAAGCGGCCCACCGTTGCGGCGTGGCCAGCACCGACGATCTCACCGGTCTGGATCTCCAGGTTCGGGATGGCGTCAGCGCGCGCACCCTCGGTGAGGATCAAGTTGTTGTTCGTCTCATAGGTGTCCGTGTTGTTCGCATTCTTGCGGATGAGCACGTCACCGACCCAGCAGGTGCGGGCCTCCGGGGTGCGGGAGGCGGAGCCGGCCTCGGCCTTCTGCGCAGCAGTAGCACCCTGCAGAGCGCCCTTGTAGAAGACGCGAGAGCGGCAGTTCGGCACGTCGTGGTCCACCAGCAGGCGGTTCTCGAAGTACTGGCCGGCATCAGCAAAGTAGACGCCGAGCAGCTCGGCATCGCCACCGGGGCCATCGAAAACTACGCGCGGAACAAGGCGCACAATCTCGCCGCCAAAGATGGCGGTGTTGTGGCGCAGTACGGCGTCGCGGCCCACCTTCGCAATCTGATGGGACAGGTGCACTGCATCGTCTTCCCAGTCGGCGTCGACGACGACGGTGACCTGGGAGCCGTCGCCCAGCACGAACTCCACGTTGTCTGCGTGGGTACCGGAACCGACGTACTTAAGAACGATGGTGACCTCCGCGTGATTGCCCACGTGGATGGAGGTCGCACCAAAGGAGGTCACGCCCTCACCAGCGCCGGTGATGGTGATCTCCACCGGCTTATCCAGTCGTGCATCGGCGTCAACGCTGACGATCTGCGCCTCCGGCATGGAGCACCAGGCCTGAGCTGCAACGCGGTCAGCAGGTGCACCGGCGGTGCCGAGGCGGTCGTCGTCAGGCGCCACGGTCTCGGCCGTTACGCCCTCCGGGGCCACCACGTCAATCTTCTGGGCGGTTGCCGGCGCGAACTCACCATTGTGCAGGCCGCGCAGGTTACGCAAGGAGATGAAGCGCCAGACCTCGTCGCGGCCGTGCGGGACCGGGAAGTCCTCGACATCGAAGGAGGTGAACTGGTCTCCCTTAGTGACGTCAGCCGGATTAAATTCGTTGGAAGCTACCACTTAGCCCACCGATCCTTCCATCTGCAGCTCGATAAGACGGTTCAGCTCCAGCGCGTATTCCATCGGGAGCTCCTTTGCAATCGGCTCGACGAAGCCGCGCACAATCATCGCCATGGCCTCTTCCTCAGCGATACCGCGGGACATGAGGTAGAACAGCTGCTCCTCAGAGACCTGGGAGACCGTTGCCTCGTGGCCAAGGTTGACGTGATCATTGCGGATGTCGTTGTACGGATACGTATCCGACCTCGAGTCATTGTCCACAAGCAAGGCATCACACTCAACATTGGCAGCGGAGTTCGTAGCGTTAGCGTTGACCTGCACCAAGCCGCGGTAGGCCGCGCGGCCGCCGTTGCGGGCCACGGATTTTGAGACGATGTTGGAGGACGTGTTCGGCGCCATGTGGATCATCTTGGAGCCGGTATCCTGGACCTGGTTATCGCCAGCAAAGGCCAAGGAGAGGACCTCACCCTTGGCGTGCTCGCCGGTAAGCCAGCAGGACGGGTACTTCATGGTGACCTTGGAGCCAATGTTGCCGTCGACCCATTCCATGGTGCCGCCCTCTTCGACCTTGGCGCGCTGGGTCACCAGGTTGTAGACGTTGGTGGACCAGTTCTGAATGGTGGTGTAGCGGCAGCGGCCGCCCTTCTTCACGATGATCTCGATGACACCGGTGTGCAGCGAATCCGAGTTGTAGATCGGCGCGGTGCACCCCTCGATGTAGTGAACGTAGGCTCCCTCCTCCACGATGATGAGGGTGCGCTCGAACTGGCCCATGTTCTCGGTGTTAATGCGGAAGTAGGCCTGCAGCGGAATATCCACGTGAACGCCCTTCGGAACGTACACGAAGGAACCACCGGACCAGCAGGCGTTATTCAGCGCGGAGAACTTGTTGTCGCCGGCCGGAATCACGGTGCCGAAGTACTCTTGGAGGATCTCCGGGTACTCGCGCACCGCGGTGTCGGTATCAACGAAGATAACGCCCTGGGCCTCCAGGTCCTCGCGGATCTTGTGGTAAACCACCTCGGACTCGTACTGCGCGGCAACACCGGAGACCAGACGCTTCTTCTCAGCATCCGGGATTCCCAGCTTGTCGTAGGTCTCCTTAATGTCGTCCGGCAGGTCATCCCAGGTTTGGGCCTGCTTCTCGGTGGAGCGGACAAAGTACTTAATGTTGTCGAAGTCGATTCCGGACAGATCTGGGCCCCAGGTCGGAACTGGCTTCTTGTTGAAGACGCGCAGCGCCTTCAGACGGGACTCGAGCATC
Organism: Corynebacterium sp. HMSC056F09; assembly: GCF_001815785.1. Taxonomy (NCBI): domain Bacteria; kingdom Bacillati; phylum Actinomycetota; class Actinomycetes; order Mycobacteriales; family Corynebacteriaceae; genus Corynebacterium; species Corynebacterium sp. HMSC056F09. The sequence goes on along the minus strand of NZ_KV821885.1, from coordinate 63,547 downwards.
CACTCCGGCTCGTTCTTCTTCCGAGAAATATCGCGGACGACGTCCTCACTCAAACCGCGGTGTGCTGCCTGGCCGGCTTCGTCGGAATCGTGCCAGCCGTACTCATAGCCGCCGATGGAGGAGATGATCTCGTCATCGCTCATCTTGGTTTCAAGGCCTGGTGCCGGTTGTGCCTGTGTCAAAGCCCGCTCCTTTCTAGTTCGATTAGTTCTTTCCCGGTTCCGCCGCGGAAGGCGGGACTGGGGTTAAGGGGATATTCGTGGTGCAGATTCCGTGACCGTCCGCAATGGAGGCCAAGGGCTGCACATGTTTGCCTAATAGCGCGGAGAAGACTTCCTGTTCAGCTTCACACAACTCCGGATGCTCGGCCGCCACGTGGGCGACCGGGCAATGGTGCTGGCAAATCTGTACTCCGTTGCCCACCGACGTCACTGTGGCCGCGTAGCCATGCGCGTCGAGCACTTCGGCCAGCTGACGCGCCACCTCCGGAACGGATTCCTGATCTTCCACCAGGGGCTTCACGTCGTCCACGAGGCGCTCGAAGCGAGCCTTGGCGAAGCGACGAACAGCTTCCGGCCCGCCCGCTTCGCGCAGTGCGGTGAGCGCTTCCGCCGCCAGCTGATCGTAGGCGTGCCCAAATTGGGCGCGGCCCTGATCCGTGAGGCGGAAATGCTTAGCGGGGCGACCACGGCCCACCGACTGCCCAGGGCGGGCTGATGGGCGGCGATGCACCACCTCGGTGAGTCCTTCCTCCACCAAAATGTCTAAGTGCCGACGGATGCCGGCTGCAGAGAGACCGAGACGTTCACCCAAATACGACGCCGTTACCGGGCCGTCCTTGAGAAGCAACAACATGACGTGTCGGCGGGTGTCGCCCTCAGTCGAGCGAGTCTCCCTAGGTAGCTCCTTCGTCACGGTGTACACCTCCTTGAATGAAACACTCTCTCTTTAGACAACACTAGTGTTCCTTAATTCATTCCCGATTTCCACTCTTTCATTCGTGTCGCGGGCAGCTCGTCCTCTCTCAGCACCGAGCGACTAAGGTAGACACTCATGAATATGGAGCGCGATTACACCCGATCGGGGCGATTGCACCGCGTCTTTTGGGGCGTGCGCGATGAACTCCCCCGCATGGGCCTGCCCGGATCCCGTTCCGCGCTCTTGCACCAAGATTTTCCAGATTCTTCCGACGGTGCAGAGGGCGCCGCGCTTGGCGACGTCCACCGCCACACCATCGCCCAGCTGCGCACGCTCTTTAGCCTCCGGTGGCTCGGCACCATTGGTGCGCTACTCATTGCGCTCGGCGGATTGGGCGCCGGTGCGCTTCCGGTGGTGGGCAACCCCTATGAGTCTCTGCCTTTTGGCTCGCTCATGACGCGGATGCTGCAGTCAGCCTCCGCCATCGTGTTCATCGGGGTCGGTTTCATGGTCACGGCGTGGATTTGCATGGCACCGCTGGTGGGCGCGCCCCTGCGCCTACAGAAGCCGGCCAAGGTTCGGCGCTTTAGCCACTCGCCCCGGGTGGTCACGCAGAGCCAGATGTGGCGCACCTGGCTAGGGTGGGTTCTCCCGCTTTTGGTGACCGCTCCCCTGTTCACGCAGGACATTTACTCCTACCTCGCTAACGGCTCCATCGTGCTCCAAGGCCTCGATCCCTATTCGGCGGGGCCGGTGGAGCTACTAGGCGCCGATAACGACCTGGCCCGCTCCGTCCCGTTCATCTGGGCGAACTCACCTTCCCCTTATGGCCCTGTGGCGCTAGGTGTAGCGGCGGTGGTCAGTTGGCTGACCAACGACTCCATTATCTGGGGTGTTGTCCTGCACCGGGTACTGTCCCTCGTCGGTATCATCGCCGCCGGTTGGGCCATCGCGCGGCTTGCTACGCGCTGCCGAGTATCCCCGGAGGCAGCGCTGTGGCTGGGCATCCTTAACCCTTTGACCATCCTCCACCTCGTCGGAGGCATCCACAATGAATCCTTCATGCTGGGGCTAGCTCTCGTCGGTGTGGAGCTGGGGTTGCGGGCGGTTAACGATTCCCACGAGGCCCGCTGGCGAGCATGGTCGCTGTTTATCGCATCTGGCGTCCTGATCTCGTGTGCCGGAATGGTCAAGGTGACTGGCTTTATCGGCCTCGGGTTCGTTGGCATGGCGGCGGCACGCAGGCTCGTCGACAAGCACGGCGTGTCCGGCGTGCGGGCAGTGCTGGGCGCCGGGGCCGCGCAGCTTCTCCTGCTTGCCACCTCCATCGCCGCAGTGACGGTACTCACGGGGATCGACATTGGTTGGGTCTTTGGCCAGGGCGGCGCGGCCACCATCCGGTCGTGGCTGTCTGCGACGACCTCCGTAGGCGTCGGCGCCGGCTTCCTTGGGATGCTGTTGGGATTGGGTGATCACACCGAGGCCATCCTCACCGTGACCCGGACTGTGGGCGTCATCATTGCCGCGGGCTTTATGATCCGCATGCTCTTTGCCACCTACCGCGGTGCCATCCACCCTGTGGGCGGCTTGGGGGTATCGACCTTCGTGCTCGTGGTGTTCTTTCCTGTCGTCCAACCCTGGTACATCCTGTGGGCGGTGCTGCCGCTGGCGGCCTGGGCCAACCGGCGCTTCTTCCGCATGGCGGTGATCATCTATTCCGGGTTCATGAGTTTCATCGTGCTTCCCCGCGGCCTCGGCCTTCCCCCAGGGACAGTCTTCGTCATTTACCTCGCCGCCTTGGTGACATTCCTCGTCCTCGCCGGCGTGGGGTGGGTTGCTTTGCGCAGGGCGGGCGTACGTGTCCTAAACTAGCGATTCGTGACTACATCAGCTCTTGTCTTAGATAACGTCATGAAGACCTATGGCGACGTCAACGCAGTGAATGGGCTGAGTTTCCGCGCCAATTACGGCGAGATCCTGTGCTTGCTGGGCCCTAACGGCGCAGGCAAGACCACCACCATCGAAATGTGTGAGGGTTTCAAGAAGCCTACGTCGGGCCGCATCGAGGTGCTGGGTCTTAACCCCGCGCGCAATCCCGATGCTGTGCGCTCCCGCATCGGCATCATGCTGCAGGGCGGCGGCTCCTATTCCGGAATCAAAGTCAAGGAGATGCTTGAGCTTAGCGCCTCCTATAACGAGAATCCCTTGGACCCGGAGTGGCTGCTGGACACGCTCGGACTGCGCGGGGTGGCGAAGAGCAGCTACCGCCGCCTGTCCGGCGGGCAACAACAACGTCTTTCCCTAGCCCTAGCGATCATCGGGCGCCCAGAGTTGGTCTTTCTCGATGAACCCACCGCAGGAATGGATGCCCAGTCGCGCCTTGCCGTGTGGGACCTCATCCGCGCCCTCCGAGCCGATGGCGTAACCGTCATCCTCACCACGCACCTCATGGATGAAGCGGAAGCGCTCAGCGACCGCGTCGTCATTATTGACCACGGCCAACTCGTGGCGAGCGGCACCGCAGCATCGCTGACGGACTCGGCCGATGTTCCACAGGTGAATTTCGATACCGCCACACCGGTGGACCTCGAGGCGCTGCGGGACGCCGGCATCGCGGCGGAAGCTCTCCGCCCCCTGCATTACCGTCTCACCTCGGAGCCCAGCCCCGCCGGCATCGCGGCGCTGGCTTCATGCTTGGCCGCGCAAAACGTCATCCTCCGCAACCTGCACACCTCACACCGGAATCTCGAAGAAGTCTTCCTCGATCTCACGGGCCGCGACATGCGCAGCTAGAACTGCCCCTCGGCCCTTCACCCCGATTCTTTCATCATGTTGTTTGAACAAGGAGAAGCTCCATGAGCACCTTCGCACCCGGCACTTTTAGCCCGCACCCGCAGCGCGTGGGTGTAGCGGCCATGGCACGTGCCCAAGGGGCTATCGAATCCAAGCTCATGCTGCGTCACGGCGAGCAGCAGCTGCTGAGCATCATCATCCCAGTGGCCATCTTGATCGGCGCTGCGACACTGCAAGACAGCACTGGCCACGGCGTGGAGGAAATCTTCCCCATGGTGCTGGCCGTTGCGGCGACCTCCTCCGGTTTCACGGGTCAGGCCATCTCCTTGGCTTTCGACCGTCGCTATGGTGCGCTGAAACGCACAGGCGCTTCAGGCGTTCCTGCCTGGGCCATTGTGGTGGGAAAGATTCTCGCCGTGCTGTCGATGGTGGTGCTCCAGGTCCTCGTGCTGGGGACGATCGCCGCCTTCCTGGGGCTGCGCATCACCGCTGGGGGCGCGGCCATCGGCGTGCTCACCCTCGCCTTGGGTGTGGCCACGTTTACGGCCTTAGGCCTACTGCTCGGCGGCACGCTGAGTTCGGAGGTGGTCTTGGCGGTGGCCAACCTCATTTGGTTTATCCTTCTCGGCACCGTCGGATGGGTCATGTTTTCCCAGGGGCTCGGTGATAACGGGGTGTTGACCCTCGTACCCACCGTGGCAATGGCCGCCGGACTCGATACCGCCCTTAACGGGTCCTTCCCGGGCTTTGAGCTCCTTGTACTCGTCGGTTGGTCAGCGGTGGCGTCGTTTGCCGCAGTGCGTTGGTTCCGCTTCGAGGGCTAAAAGTGATTCTTCTCCCTTGCGTGGTGTGACCCACCCGTCGATATTGGTTCCCGGATGGGGCCGGGCGGTAGGCTGAATAGCCGTGAGTACCGCCAATATTTCCTCTCCTCAACATTCCACCGCGCCCGCTGCGCCGACCACCGGTCCCTCGGTGAAGACGCAGCGCATCGTCGCGCTCATCCTCCTGCTCTGCCAGGGTGGCATTACAGTATCGGGTTCCATCGTGCGCGTAACCGGCTCCGGCCTTGGTTGCGTCACCTGGCCTAACTGCCACCCTGGTTCCTTGGTTCCCATCCAGGGCGCGGCTCCCATGCTCCACCAGGCCATTGAGTTCGGCAACCGCCTGCTGACTTTTGTTGTGGCGGCGGCGGCCATCGCCAGCATTGTGGTGGTCCACAAGGCGCAGCGTCGCAAGGAGCTCAAGGTCTATGCCTGGGCGGGGCTCGCAGGTGTTTTCGTGCAGGCACTCATCGGCGCTCTGTCGGTCGTGCTGAAGCTTTCTTGGTGGAGTGTGGCAATTCACTTCCTCCCATCTATGGTCCTAGTGTGGATTGCGGCCATGCTGTTCTCCCGTATTAACGAGCCCGATGACGGCACTCCCACTCGCCTCTTCCCCGCCGCAGTGCGCACCCTCGCGGTGGTGGCCACTGTAGCCCTGTCCATCGTTCTGCTGACCGGCACCTTTGTGACTGGCTCGGGTACTCACTCCGGTGATGCCGGTGTGGGCATGGAGGGCCGCCTCGGCGTGGACACCTATGGCATGGCCATCATTCACGCGGTCTGCATGTACGTCTACTTGGCGCTGACGCTCATCGTGGTCTTCCTCCTGCACCGCACCGGCGCTCCCAAGGTGGCCAAGAAGGCCGGCTGGGTGCTCATTGCTTGCATCGTTATCCAGTGGGCTATCGGTGTCACCCAGTTCTATCTCCACATCCCTCGCTGGACTGTTCCCTTCCACGTGGGCATGTCCTCAGTGGTCACGGCCTTCACCGCCGTGCTGTGGGCGCATGGCTTGCGCCGCGTCGGAAACGAGGATGACACTACTGCAAGCACTGCCCAGCGCGGTGACGAGAACGTTCCCGCCGCCCAAGGCTAAGCAGAGTCAGCGGAGCCAGTAAAGCCACTACAACAGGTACTCGTAGCGCCGCCGTTCTCACCAGGAAGTGAGGATGGCGGTGCTTTTTGCTGCGCGGGTGTCTGTGCTTCGTTTAGCCTAGACACCATGCATGCTATTCAGGTGACCACGACCGGAGGGCCCGAGGTCCTCACCTACGCCGAGGTAGAATCCCCCACGCCGACGAAGGAGCAGTTGCTTGTCGACGTCTCCGTGGCCGGTGTCAACTACATCGACACCTACTACCGCGAAGGCATCTACAACGCCTCCGTGCCTTTCATCATCGGTCTCGAAGGAACCGGACGCGTTGTGCACGACCCCCAGGGAGAAATCGCCCCGGGCACGATGGTGGCCTGGGATCACGCTTTCGGCTCCTATGCGGAGCAGGTCTGCGTGCCGCGCGACCGCGTGGTGGCCGTCCCCGACGAGATTCCCTCCGCCGTCGCCGGTTCGATGCTCCTGCAGGGCATGACGGCGCACTACCTCACCCACGGTGTGTATCAGCTAGGGGAAGGAGCATCCTGTCTGATCACTGCCGGTGCAGGCGGCGTGGGCTTGATCCTCACCCAGATGGCGAAGTCCCTGGGCGCCACCGTCTATTCCGTGGTCTCCACGGATGAGAAGGAAGAGCTGGCCTATGGCGCGGGCGCAGACCACGTGTTCCGCTACAGCAGCGGCTTGGCCGAGCAGGTGCGTCGTCACAACGGTGGGCGCGGCGTGGACGTGGTTTACGACGGCGTCGGCAAAGCCACCTTCGGTGAATCCCTTGAGGTTGTGCGACCGCGCGGCACGGTAGCGCTCTTCGGTGCCGCGTCGGGCCCCGTCCCGCCAATGGACCCGCAGCTGCTGAACAAGCACGGCTCCATCTTCCTCACCCGCCCCTCACTCGGCGCCTGGACCTCCCAGGAAGGCGAGTTCCAGATGCGCGCCCAGGCAGTGGTGCAGGCGGTCATCGATGGCGACCTCGACTTCCGCATCTCCGCAGAGTATCCGCTCGCCGAAGCTGCTCAGGCCCACCGCGACCTCCAAGAGCGCAAGACCACAGGCTCGATCGTCCTCCGGGTACGCGAAGACTAGCTCGCTAGAACAGCGCGGCCGACCATCCCAGCATGCGCCCGATGGGCTCCCAGCCCACGACTGCGTCGATGGACAGGCCGATAAAGAGCACCGACAGGTAGTTGTTGGAGTAAATAAACAGGCGCATGGGCTTGACCTTTGCGCCCTTCTTTACCCCTTGGTGCAGACGAATCGCCATCCAAAGGAAGACCGCGCCGGAAGACACCGCGGCCACCAAGTAGATCCACGAGGCCGCAGGGATGATAAGGAAGGTCACGATAACCGTTCCGATCGTGTACCACACGATTTGCCGGGTCACCTCTACTTCCCCGGCAACGACGGGCAGCATCGGCACCCCGGCCTTGCGGTAGTCCTCCTTGTACTTCATCGCCAGCGCCCAGGTGTGGGGTGGTGTCCAGAAGAAGATAATGAGGAACAGCACCACGGCCTGCCACCAACGGTCCGGCTCCCCCGCCGGTGCGTTATCACGAATGACGGCCCAACCCACCATGGCGGGCATACAGCCAGCGAGGCCGCCCCAGACGATGTTCTGGGAGTTCCGCATCTTGAGGAACTTCGTATAGACGATGACATAAAAGAAGTTGGTCAAGAGCACGAAGAACGCAGCCAACCACGAGTTAGCTAACACACCCAGCCAAAAGACGGATAGCGCCAACATGATCCACGCGAAGATCGCGGCATTGCGTCGCGAAATGGTCTTGCGCACTAGCGGCCGGGCACGGGTGCGCTGCATCTTCTGGTCGATCTCATAATCGACGACGTTGTTAAACGTGTGGGCAGCCGCGGCACCCATCCATCCACCGAAGATGGTGGAGACGATGAGCCAGAAGTTGGAGGACACTGCCTCGAAACCACGCTGCGCCTGGAGCATAGCCGGGATTGCCGCCACGAGGAGGAGCTCAATGATCCTCGGTTTCGTTAGCGCAAAATAGGCCTTGATGGTCTCCAAGGAACAATCCTCCGTATATCCGGCACGTGGGTGTATGGCTTATGGGTCTGACGTACTGGTCGGCTGCCCGCGCTAAAAAGTTCCCGAGAACTTTGTGGCGAATCCCCCAAGCGTTCTTCGGGGATAGTCGCCGCCCACTGGCTGACAGCGGGGCAACAGCGTCAACCATGCCAGACTACCGCCCGAAACCTGGTTTATATAATCCCCCGCCGAAGATCGAAAAACCTTTACACTGATTAACGGTATATCTGTTTCCAGAAGCGAAGTGAGGTTTTCGCCGTGTCGAACGAAAAGTTGTCCCCAGAACTGCAGGCTATGGTTGAGCGCCGTTATCCTTCGGACTGGAGTGACCTCGACACTCGCGCCGTGGATACCGTGCGCGTCCTAGCTGCCGACGCCGTCCAGAACTGCGGCTCCGGCCACCCCGGTACCGCCATGTCCCTGGCACCGCTGGCCTACACGCTCTACCAGCGCGTGCTAAACCACGATCCGGCCGATGTTCACTGGGCAGGGCGCGACCGCTTCGTACTCTCCGTTGGACACTCTTCCCTGACGCAGTACATCCAGCTCTTCCTCGGCGGCTTCGGTCTCGAGATGGAGGATCTCAAGTCGCTGCGCACCTGGGGCTCGAAGACTCCGGGCCACCCCGAGGTTCACCACACCGATGGCGTCGAGATCACCACCGGTCCCCTGGGCCAAGGCTTGGCGTCCGCGGTCGGCATGGCAATGGCCGCACGCAAAGAGCGCGGCCTGTTCGATGCCTCGGCCCCGGCCGGCGAATCCCCCTTCGATCACTTCGTTTACGTCATCGCCTCCGACGGTGACTTGCAAGAGGGTGTCACCGCTGAGGCTTCTTCCTTCGCGGGCACCCAGAAGCTGGGCAATCTCATCGTCTTCTGGGATGACAACCGCATCTCCATTGAGGACGACACCAACATTGCCTTCAACGAGGACGTGGCTAAGCGTTACGAGGCCTATGGCTGGCACGTGCAGACCGTGGAGTCCGGCGAAGATGTCGAAGCCATCGAAGCAGCTGCCGCCGCGGCACGCGCCGAAACCTCCCGCCCCTCCTTCATCCGAGTTAAGACCGTGATTGGTTACCCGGCACCGAACAAGATGAACACCGGTGGCGTCCACGGTGCAGCTCTTGGCGAGGATGAGGTAGCCGCCACCAAGGAGGTCCTCGGCTTCGATCCGGCGCAGTCCTTCCACATCGACGAGGAAGTCCTCGCACACACCCGCGAGCTGACCACTCGCGGTGCCGCGAAGCACGCAGAGTGGCAGGAAAAGTTTGACGCGTGGGCAGCTGCCAACCCGGAGGAGAAGAAGCTCTTCGACCGCCTCCAGGCTCGCGAGCTGCCGGCTGACTTCGCCGCAGAACTTCCGACATGGGAAGCGGGCGAATCCTTGGCCACGCGCAAGGCTTCCGAGGCCGCCATCCAGGCACTTGCAGCCTCCCTGCCGGAGATGTGGGGCGGCTCCGCCGATCTGGCAGGCTCCAACAACACGGTGATCAAGGGCGCGGATTCCTTCGGCCCAGAGTCCATCACCACCGATACTTGGACTGCCACCCCCTACGGCCGCAACCTGCACTTCGGCATCCGCGAGCACGCCATGTCCGCAGTCATGAACGGCATTGCACTGCACGGCAATACCCGCGTCTACGGTGGTACCTTCCTCATCTTCTCTGAGTACCAGTACCCGGCTGTCCGCCTCGGCGCGCTCATGTCCACCGATACCTACTACGTCTGGACGCACGATTCCATCGGGCTGGGCGAGGACGGCCCCACCCACCAGCCAGTGGAAACGCTCGCTGCCCTGCGCGCCATCCCCAACCTCTCCGTCATCCGCCCGGCAGATGCCAACGAGACCGCCCAGGCGTGGGCGGCGGCCCTTGAGTACAAGGCCGCTCCGAAGGGCCTCGCTCTGTCCCGCCAGAACCTGCCTGTACTCGAAGGAACCAAGGAGAAGGCTGCCGAAGGTGTGCGCCGCGGCGCCTACGTCCTCGTTGAGGCATCGAAGGAAACCCCGGACGTGATTCTTATCGCCACCGGCTCCGAGGTACAGCTCGCCGTGGAGGCCGCCAAGCAACTCGAGGCGGACGGTACCGCGACCCGCGTGGTGTCCGCGCCGTGCCTAGAGTGGTTCGACGAGCAGGACGCTTCCTACCGCGAGTCCGTCCTCCCCTCCTCGGTGCGCGCGCGTGTTTCCGTCGAGGCCGGTATCTCCATGCCGTGGCACAAGTACACCGGTTTCTTCGGCCGCACCGTGTCCTTGGAGCACTTCGGCGCTTCCGCACCTGCAGCGGAACTCTTTGAGAAGTTCGGCTTCACTGCCGAGGCCGTCGCTGACGCCGCCCGCGAGTCCCTCACCGCTGCTCAGGCAGGCTAACCCCCTACTGCTGTCCATTACGAAAGGACCCTGCACACACCATGACACATATTGATGAGCTGGCCCGTCTCGGTACCTCGACGTGGCTCGATGATCTTTCCCGCGAGCGCTTGGATTCCGGCAACCTCCGCGAACTCCTCGACACCAAGTCCATCGTGGGTGTCACCACGAACCCGGCAATCTTTGCTGCCGCAATGTCCTCCGGCACCTCCTACGATGCCGACATCGCAGCGCTGAAAGAAAAGTCCGCTACCGCGGACGACGCGGTGTACTTGCTCGCCATAGACGATGTCCGCAATGCCTGCGATCTCTTCACCGAGATCTATGAATCAACCGATGGCCGGGATGGGCGGGTGTCCATCGAGGTTGATCCACGAATCTCAGCGGATGCGGAGGCAACCTTGGCACAGGCCCGCGAGCTGTGGTCCAAGGTCAACCGCCCCAACCTCATGATCAAGATCCCGGCAACCGACGGTTCCCTTCCCGCCATCTCCGATGCTCTGGCAGAAGGTATTTCCGTCAACGTCACCCTGATCTTCTCTGTCGAACGCTACGCGCAGGTGATTGCCGCCTACAAGGAGGGAATTCAGCGCGCCGCCGAAGCAGGTAAGGATATCTCCACTATTCACTCCGTGGCCTCCTTCTTTGTCTCCCGCTTGGACACCGAAGTCGACAAGCGCCTCGAGTTGAACGGCTCTGATGAAGCCCTCGCGCTGCGTGGAAAGGCCGGCGTGGCCAACGCCCAACGCGCCTATGCGCTTTTCCTGAAGGAGTTCAAGGACAACGGTAGCGACTTGCCTTCCGGTGCCCACCCGCAGCGGCCACTGTGGGCGTCGACGGGAGTCAAAAACCCTGACTACCCTGCCACCTTGTACGTTTCCGAGCTCGCTGGGCCGGAGACCGTCAACACGATGCCCGAGAAAACCATTGATGCGGTTCTTGCGCAGGGGAACCTGCACGGCGATACACTGACTGAAGCTTCTGACGACGCAGAGAAGGTATGGGCACAGCTGGAGGCTGTCGGCATCGACTTCGCCGATGTTTTCACCGTGCTCGAGCAGGAGGGCGTCGACAAGTTCGTCGATGCGTGGGAGGAACTGCTTGCCTCGATGACAGACCGCCTCTCCTAAAAGAGCATGAGGTTTTAAGTGCTCACCATCGGCGCGCGCCACCAACGGCCATCCAACTGTGGCCGGCGGGGCGCGTGTCGCTATGCTGAGCTGTTGGACTAATCTCACACAGACCGAAAGGACACTTAGTGAGCACTACCAGCGCGTGGGTCAACCCGTTGCGCGACGCGAAGGACAAGCGCCTACCACGTATCGCCGGGCCATCCGGCATGGTGATTTTCGGCGTCACGGGTGACTTGGCGCGCAAAAAGCTCCTCCCTGCCATCTACGACCTGGCCAACCGAGGGCTGCTGCCCGCCGGCTTCACGCTGGTGGGCTACGGCCGCCGAGACTGGGACAAGCAAGCCTTTTGCGACTACGTCCGCGAGGCTGCCGAAGCGGGTGCCCGAACCACCTTCAGTGAGCATGTGTGGGAGCACCTCGCCAAAGGAATCGAGTTTGTCCAAGGCAACTTCGACGACGCTGGCTTTGATAAGCTCTCCGCCCGGTTGTCTGAGCTCAACGCTTCCCGCGGCACCGGCGGAAACTGGGCCTATTATCTTTCGGTTCCGCCAGAGTTCTTCTCCGATATTTGCCACCAGCTAGAGCGCGTCGGTATGGCGGACAGCACGGAAAGCTCCTGGCGCCGCGTCATCATTGAAAAACCTTTCGGCCACGATCAGGCTTCCGCGCGCCAGCTCAATGAGATCGTCAATGCCGTCTTCCCGGAGTCTTCGGTGTTCCGCATCGATCATTACCTGGGCAAGGAAACGGTGCAAAACATCATGGCGCTGCGCTTTGCCAACCAGATCTTCGAGCCGATGTGGAACGCGCACTACATCGATCACGTGCAGATCACGATGGCCGAAGACATCGGATTGGGCGGACGTGCCGGCTATTACGACGGCATCGGCGCTGCGCGCGACGTCATCCAGAATCACCTCCTGCAGCTATTAGCCCTCGTCGCCATGGAGGAACCCTCCTCCTTCGACCCAGAGGCGCTCCAGGCGGAAAAGATCAAGGTGCTGCGCGCCACCAACGCGGTACACCCGCTCAACAAGACCACCGCCCGCGGCCAGTACTCCGCCGGCTGGCAAGGCTCAGAGTATGTCAAGGGCCTGCGGGAGGAGGAAGGATTCGATCCGGAGTCCACGACGGAGACCTATGCCGCGTGTACCCTCGAGGTCAATTCCCGTCGCTGGGCGGGCGTTCCTTTCTACCTACGTACCGGCAAGCGGCTGGGCCGCCGCGTAACCGAGATTGCACTGGTGTTTAAGACCGCCCCGCACCAGCCTTTTGATCAGGGCCAAGCCGATGCGCTGGGACAGAATGCCGTGGTGATCCGCGTCCAACCTGATGAAGGCGTCACCATGCGCTTTGGTTCCAAGGTTCCGGGCTCCACCATGGAGGTGCGTGACGTCAACATGGACTTCGCCTATGCCGAGGCCTTTACGGAAGAATCGCCGGAAGCCTATGAGCGCCTGATTCTCGACGCCCTCTTGGACGAGTCCTCCCTCTTCCCCACCAACGAGGAAGTGGAGCTGTCGTGGTCCATCCTCGACCCCATCATTGAGTACTGGTCCAGTATCGGACAGCCGGAGCAATACCGCGCTGGCACGTGGGGGCCGGAGTCCGCTAATAGAATGCTGCGCCGCCGGGGTCATTCCTGGCGCCGTCCGTAGGTCCTTAGGAGGAATGGCCTTATGATTATCCCCTTGCCCGATACGACGACGCGCAAGATCTCTAAGAAGCTTGTAGAGATGCAGGAGCACTACACGCTCACGACCGGCCGGGTCCTCACGCTCATCGTCATGACCGAAGAGGGCGATGACCTGGACAACCTGCTCGCTTCGGTGCGCGATGCCTCCCACGAGCACCCATCCCGTGTCATCGTCATCGCTACTGGAAATCTCGACGAGGACACGCGGCTCGACGCCGAGTTGCGCGTCGGTGGCGAAGCGGGTGCCTCGGAGATCGTCGTCATGCACCTGCATGGCGCCCTCGCGGATCAGGCAGAAGCGGTAGTGACTCCACTGCTTCTTCCCGATACACCAATCGTGGCGTGGTGGCCTACGGCATGCCCGCCGTCCCCGTCCTCTGTTCCGATCGGTGCGCTGGCCCAGCGCCGTATTACCAACGTTGCCTTCGGCAGTGGAGTCGATCAGTACGACCTCCACGTGCTCTCCTCTGGCTATAAGCCCGGAGATTCCGACATGTCGTGGGGTGCCATCACCCTCTGGCGCGGTATCGTCGCTTCGGCCCTCGACAGGTTCCCGCACGAGCCGATCACCTCTGTGAAGATCTCCGGTGCCGAGCACCACGCCGCCGTCGACTTTGCTGCCGGCTGGCTTCTCGACGCCCTCTCCGTCCCCGTTACCCGTACTGTGTCGGACTGCGCGGCGGGTACCTTCCCGATTACCTCGGTGGTTTTCCAACGTCCCACTGCCGATGTTAGCGTCACTGTCGTTGACCCTGCGACAGTGAAGGTCAGTGTTCCGGGCTCCCCGGAATCACTCGTTAGCCTCGCGGTGCGTTCCGAAGCAGAAGTGCTCTCGGAAGAACTCCGCCATCTCGATGCGGATAAGACATACGCTCACGCTCTCCGCGCCTTAGCCCGCGTGGACTACAGTGTGTAGGCATAATCATTTCATCGTTTCCTAGTCTCATCATTCAGAAGGATCTTTCTGCACCATGGTCACGCTTCGCCGCGTTAGCGACATCGACGAGCTCATATCCTCCGCCGCACTCGCCTTTATTGAGACGGTTGCGGCGATTCAAGCCCCAGGCGGCGGCCTCCACAAGGATGGTGTCGCCCGCGTCGTGCTCACCGGTGGCGGAGCAGGAATAGGTATGTTGCGCGAGCTGGCGCGGCTTCACGACGCCGCACAACAGCAAGGCAGCGACTACCCAGCATTGGCGGTGGACTGGACGCGCATCCATGTTTTCTTTGGCGATGAGCGCAACGTGCCGGTGAGCGATCCGGACTCTAACGAGGGCCAAGCCCGTGAGGCTCTCTTGGCACACGTGGATATCCCGGAGCGCCACATTCACGGCTATGACCTGGGAGCCGTATCCATGGAGCACGCAGCACAAGCCTATGAGGGCGAGATCCGTGACTTTGCGCCGGAAGGCTTCGATATTCACCTGCTGGGCATGGGTCACGAAGGCCACATTAACTCCCTGTTCCCGCATTCAGAAGCAGTCTATGAAGACACCGACTATGCTTTCGCGGTCCACGACTCCCCCAAGCCGCCTTCTGAGCGCGTGACGTTGACTTACCCGGCCATCAACCGCTCCCAGCGCATTTGGTTCCTGGTTTCTGGTGAGGAGAAGGCCGAGGCTGTCTGCCACCTCGTGGCTGGCGCTGCGGCTGAGGACTGGCCGGCCGCAGGTGCTCAGGGCACTGAGGAAACGCTGCTGTTCTTAAGCGAGGATGCCGCGCAGCGTCTCTAGCAGCAGCTCCCCGGCGGCTTCTCTAGGGCCGCCGATGAAAACTACAACGCCGCGTCCTTCACCTTTATTGGAGGAGGACGCGGCGTTTGGCGTATGTGCGGCGGGACCTTTTAGCTATAAGCCTGCAGCAGGTTCAGAGCCACGATGCAGGCAAGCCAGATAACCACCATGACCACGGTGTAGCGGTCAAGGTTTTTCTCTACCACGGTGGAACCAGAGAGGTTGGACTGCACGCCGCCACCGAAGAGGCTCGACAGGCCACCACCTTTACCTTTGTGCAGCAGCACGAAGATAGTCATCAAGATTGCGGCAATCACGAGGAGGATTTCCAGTGCCAAGATCATGAAGTAGTTCCTTGTTTACGCGTATGTACAGTGAGTATGACGCGCGTTAGTGAATCACCGTGGTGAGCCACCGTCACGCGTGGGAAAAGGGCGCGAAGACAGCGCGCGCAATAATCCTCGATGATACACCACGTGGCGGGCCAGAAACTATTCCGACCCGCCACGGCAGGATGCGGGGAGATTAGGCGCCCTGGGCGGCGTTAGCCGCCAGCTTTGCGAACTCCTCGCCCTTGAGGGAGGCGCCGCCGACGAGACCACCGTCAACGTCGGGCTTGCCCACGATCTCCGCGATAGAGTCCACCTTGACGGAGCCGCCGTAGAGGATGCGGATGCCTTCGGCAACCTCGTCGCCGCCGAGCTCGCGGACGAGCTGACGAATAGCTGCGCACACTTCCTGTGCATCCTCAGCGGAAGCAACCTTGCCGGTGCCGATAGCCCAGACAGGTTCATAAGCGATGACGGTCTTTGCCAGATCCTCAGCGGACAGGCCCTCCAGGGAGTTACGGGTCTGGGTCACCACGTAATCGACGTGAGTGCCCTTCTCGCGGACATCCAAGGGCTCGCCGACACACACGATGGGGCTGATACCGTTGGCCAACGCCGCTGCGGCCTTTTCTGCGACGAGCTTATCCGTTTCGCCGTGGTACTCGCGGCGCTCGGAGTGGCCCACCACTGCCCAGGAGCAGCCCAGGGCGGAGAGCATCTTGCCGGATACCTCACCGGTGTAGGCGCCGGACTCGTGCTTGGAGATGTCCTGCGCGCCGTAGGTGAACTGCAGGTCGTCGCCGTCGACAAGCGTCTGGACCGTGCGAATGTCGGTGAACGGGACCATAAAAGCCACGTCGACCTTTTCGTAGTATTCCTTCGGCAAGGAGAAAGCGAACTTCTGCAGGGAGCCGATAGCTTCCTTGTGGTCGAGGTTCATCTTCCAGTTACCAGCGATAAGCGGGGTACGTGCCATGATTAGCCTTTCTCGAAGTCAGACTGTGTTGAGAGGATGGTTGATTAGGATTCCAGGACCTTGACGCCCGGCAGCTCCTTGCCTTCCAGGAACTCCAGGGAAGCACCACCACCGGTGGAGATGTGGGAGAAGCCGTCCTCGTCGAGGCCGAGCAGTCGGACGGAAGCTGCGGAGTCACCGCCACCCACGACGGTGAAGGAACCATTCTTGGCCGTGGCATCGATGATGGACTGCGCCACACCTGCGGTGCCCTTGGAGAAGGCTTCCATCTCGAAGACACCCATCGGGCCGTTCCAGAAGACGGTCTTGGAGGAAGCGATGACCTCATCGAACTTCTTCACCGATTCCGGTCCGATATCGAGGGACATCCATCCCTCCGGGATACCGTCGAGGCCCACAACCTTATTTTCTGCATCGGCATTGAACTCGGTGGCAGCGACGAGGTCGACCGGCAGGACGATCTTGTCGCCGAAGCGCTCCAGCAGCTCCTTGCAGTTGTCGATCTGGTCTTCCTGCAGCAGGGAGTTCTGGACGTTGTAGCCCTGTGCTGCCAGGAGGGTGTAGCACATTCCGCCGCCGATGATGACGTTGTCGGCCTTACCGGCAAGCGCCTCAATCACACCAAGCTTGTCGGATACCTTGGCGCCGCCAAGAACGACAACGTACGGGTGCTCTGGCTTCTCTGCTACCGCCGCCAGGGTTTCCACTTCCTTCTGCACGAGCTTGCCGGCGTAAGCAGGCAGGCGCTTAGCCACGTCGTACACGGACGCCTGTGCGCGGTGAACGACACCGAAACCATCGGAGACGAAAGCACCGTTGTCTGCAGCCAGAGCGACGAGTTCGTCAGCGAAGGCGCCGCGCTCTGCCTCGTCCTTCGAGGTCTCGCGTGGATCGAAGCGGACATTCTCCAGCAACAGGACATCGCCCTCGTTGAGACCGTTAGCGCGCTCGTGGGCGTCCTCGCCGCTGACATCCCCGGCGAGGGCGACATACTGATCCAGTGCCTCAGACAGAGCTTCTGCTACTGGGGCCAGCGAGTACTTCGGGTTGACCTCGCCCTTCGGGCGGCCCAAGTGCGCCGACAGGATGACCTTCGCACCGCCTTCAATCAAGGCCTTGATTGTCGGCAAGGAAGCGGTGATGCGGCCGGAGTCGGTGATGTTTCCTTCATCATCAAGTGGGACGTTGAAGTCAGAACGGACGAGGACGTGGCGGCCGGAGACGCCTTCTGCGAGCAGGTCGTCCAGAGTCTTGAAAGCCATGATGTTCTCCTTAAAAGTAGGTACTCAAGCTAAAGGTTAATGCTATTCAATGGGAAAGTGTGCTGGTTCCTTATAAACGACTATCGGCCCAGCGCACGCCACGAAATTATGGAGGGTGAGGCGTGGCGCATGGGCCGGTGTCTAGCCTGTGGAGCTGTCACAGGCGATCACAGCTTGGTTCACTGTGGTCATTCTAAAGAGTCAGCTTTAGAGCTTGGAGGCAACCAGGGAGGTGGTGCGCACGAGCTGGCTGGTGTAACCCCACTCGTTGTCGTACCAGCCAAGGACCTTGACGAAGTTGCCGTTGGAAACCTTGGTCATGCCCGCATCGAAGATGCAGCCGTGGGAGTCGGTGATGATGTCGGTGGAGACAATCGGATCCTCGGTGTAACCCAGGGTCTCGCCGAACTCGCCGGTGGCGGCTTCCTTGATAGCAGCGTTGATTTCCTCAGCGGTGACGTCGCGGGATG
This sequence comes from Corynebacterium sp. HMSC056F09, assembly GCF_001815785.1. NCBI lineage: Bacteria > Bacillati > Actinomycetota > Actinomycetes > Mycobacteriales > Corynebacteriaceae > Corynebacterium > Corynebacterium sp. HMSC056F09. The sequence continues at coordinate 45,882 of NZ_KV821885.1, read as the reverse complement.
CCTGGAAGGTCAGGTCCGTGGCGGAACCGGTGATGGTCGGAACGCGCATTGCGTAGCCGTCGAGCTTGCCCTCCAGCTCTGGGAGAACCAGGGAGACGGCCTTTGCTGCACCAGTGGAGGTCGGAACCATGTTGACGGCTGCGGCGCGGGCGCGGCGCAGGTCGCGGTGCGGAGCATCCTGGATGCGCTGGTCACCGGTGTAGGCGTGGATGGTGGTCATCAGGCCCTTCTCGATACCGAACTTCTCGTGGAGGACCTTGGCCATCGGGGCCAGGCAGTTGGTGGTGCAGGATGCGGCGGAGATGACGTTGTGCTTCTCAGCGTCGTACTCATCGGAGTTAACGCCGTAGACGAAGGTTGCGTCGACGTTCTTGCCCGGAGCAGAGATGATGACCTTCTTGGCGCCGGCCTCAATGTGAGCCTTGGCGGCCTCACCATCGGTGAAGAAACCGGTGGACTCGATGACGATGTCGACGTTGTGCTCGCCCCAGTTCAGGTTCTTCGGATCGCGCTCTGCGGAGACTGCAATCTTGTGACCGTTGACGGTGATGGACTCGTCGTCGTGCTGGATCTCACCGTCGAAGCGGCCCAGAACCGAGTCGTACTTGAGCAGGTTGGCCAGGGTTGCGTTGTCGGTCAGGTCGTTGACTGCGACGACCTCGAGGTCATTGTTGCCCTGTGCGACTGCACGGAAGAAGTTGCGGCCGATGCGGCCAAATCCGTTGATACCTACGCGAATGGTCACTGTAATGTCTCCTCAAATAATCGAGTGAAGTTCTATCGTGGGGGCTTCCGAGACTTTGTCTTTATAGGCAGTGCGGTGGACCGTTCTTGCGGAACCGTTGCCCCTGCCACTTCCGTGACGTGCTCGGTGGTTTTCCCAACACGGCCGATAGTACCCACGGTTTGTGCATCCCGCAGTGCTCCTGCCGGTCCCCAACGCGAGTGGTCGCACGAGGCCAAAAAGAGGCGTATAGTGGTTGGGCCGTCGCAGAGAATTTGAGACAACCCTCGAGCTATACACCTGCAGTTATGCCCGTTTGTGTGGGATTATGTTGGGGACTTTCACTGCGGGGTGGGATATCTCACTAAAGCAAAAAAGAGCGGATTAATCCAAAAAGAAATGCGGCAACAGCCGCACGGAAATCGGGCGTGATACCCGGTCTAATGCCCGAACGGGCACGAGTAACTAGGACTCTTCGAAAAGATCCTCAGTGACGGCCTTCGTCGTATCTGGGACCCCAAGCTCCTTGGCACGCTTGTCCGCCATAGACAAAAGGCGCCGAATACGCCCGGCCACCGCATCCTTAGTCATTGGCGGATCAGCCAGGCGGCCGAGCTCTTCCAAAGAGGCCTCACGATGCTGCACGCGCAAGCGGCCGGCATCCGCGAGATGCTCCGGAACGTCATCGCCCAAGATGACCATCGCGCGTTCGACGCGTGCTGCAGCCGTCACGGCCGCGCGGGCAGAGCGGCGCAAGTTGGCATCATCGAAATTATCGAGACGGCGAGACGTATCGTGGGCTTCTCTCTGGATCCGCTTCTTTTCCCATGTCAGGCGCGTCTCTTGGGCGCCCATACGGGTCAGCAGCGCGCCAATGGCGTCGCCGTCGCGCACGACGACGCGGTCCGCGCCGCGCGTTTCCTTTGTCTTCGCCGCCACGCCCAAACGGCGCGCGCAGCCGACAAGAGCGAGTGCAGCCTCCTGGCATGGGCAGGTCACCTCAAGCGCTGAGGAGCGGCCCGGTTCGGTCAAGGAACCTTGCGCCAAGAAGGCGCCGCGCCAGGCTGCTTCATTATCGGCTACAGAACCGGAGATGACTTGTGGGGGCAAACCCACCACGGGGTGGCCGGAGCGGGTTACCAAACCAAGGCGTCTGGTCAGTTCCTTGGCACCGGTGGTGATGCGCACTTGCACGCGACTCTTCTTGGACGAAGCCGCGGGCCCAGCGACGTGGGTGCTGGCGGAAATCGAATAGAGCTCATCGAGTGCGGTGACGAGGCGGTTCGCTACGCTCTGCGACTCCAGTTCCACCTCGTACATCACGCGGTCCCCGGTGATGTGGAGTTCGCCAGCGAACCTGAGGATCGCGGCAACCTCCGCCGCGCGGGCGGACTGGCGCGGCACGGACACCGCCGTAAGTTCCTCCTTGACCTGATCGGTCAATGACGCAGACACCTCGTGCCTCCCCTTTCAACTCGTGGACGTAGCGCACCGCGCAGATTGGCGTGGGCGAGACGCGGCGGTGAACGATGAATGCCCCATAGTCTATCGCGCGCTTAACCGCGATGAGCGTCTGGGGCTCCCGCTGTGCCATCGCGATCGGCGGCATACTCGGCGTAAAGCTCGGTGAGCACCTGCGCCAGCTTGTCTGGGCAGTGCTTATTAATCGACCTTCCGTCCTCGTCGTATTGGCACACGTCTCGGAAGACTGCCGTAGCGCCCAGAACACTGGCGGCGCGCTGGACAAAGACTCGCTCCGACTCGTTCGGAAGCCCGGATGCGTCGACGATAACGCGGTCTACCCGCAGGCTCGGGGCGTGCTGCGCTAGGACATGCAGGTGGCGCTCGGCAGAAAAACCTTGGGTCTCACCCGGCTCAGCAGAAAGATTGAGCACCACCACGCGGAGAGCATCCGACGAGGTAATCGCGTCGACGATATCCGGCACCAGGACGTGTGGGAGAACGGAACTAAACCAGGAACCAGGACCTAGGGTGATCAGGTCCGCGTCGTGCAGCGCGCTAATGGTTTCCGGGTTGGCCCGAGGCTTCTCCGGAATGATGCGCACCCGGCGCACCTGCCCCACGGTCGATGCAACAGCCACCTGGCCGCGGACCGAGCGAATGATACGGGGGTCGTCGTCAAGCCCAGAAACATCCGCCTCAATCTCCAGAGGTAAGTTCACGGCTGGCAGTACCCGGCCGGCCGACTCCGTTAAGCGGGCAACGGCATCGAGAGCCGCCTGGAAATCCCCCAACACCTCAGTGAGTCCAGCGATGAGGAGGTTGCCCACGGCGTGGCCGGCCATCGCTCCGGTGCTCTGGAAGCGATGCTGAAGCGTCTCAGCCCACAGCTGGCCATCCTCCGTATCACTGGATAAAGCGGCGAGCGCCATGCGCAAATCACCCGGCGGAATAATGTCCATCTCGCGGCGCAACCGGCCGGATGAACCGCCGTCATCGGCCACGGTGACGATGGCGGAGATTGCCTCCGCGCCCGTGCGGCGAGCAGCGAGCAAGGTTTGATAAAGACCATGGCCGCCGCCCAGGCTAGCCATGTGGAGTGGGAGAGTCGTCACGTAAGTACTAGCTTTCAGTCATGTAATAAAAGGAATGAATACGAATCTTCTCGATACGTATCGCGCCTAGTCGCGGGCGATGTCTCGGTGCAGGGTGCTCACATCCAAGTCTCCGCGCTCGCTAAGGCGGCGGGCAATCTCTTCCGTGACGGCCACGGAACGGTGGTGCCCACCCGTGCAACCAATGCCTACAGTGATGAAATTCTTCCCCTCGTGGCGATACCCCGTGAGCATCGAGTCCAACATCTCGATGAAGCGCTCGATAAAAGGCTCAGCGGCGTCCTGAGACAGAACATAATCCGACACCGGCTCATCGGTGCCCCGGTAGCCCCGCAGTTCCGGTACCCAATAAGGATTGGGAAGAAAACGGACGTCGACGACAAGGTCAGCGTCCCGCGGAGAACCATGCTTGAAGCCAAAGGACTGGAGCGTGACGTGCTGGCGCTCCCCACGCATGTCACCGAAGGCAGCCTCGATGGCACGGCGTAGGTCATGAACGGACAGGTTCGTCGTGTCGATGATAATGTCCGCACGCTCACGAATGGATTGCACGGCGGCGCGCTCGCGTTGGATGCCGGCCTTCAGTGTTTCACCGTCCTGCAGCGGGTGCGTGCGACGCACCGAATCGAAGCGGCGAATCAGCACGTCATCGCGCGCATCGAGGAAAAGCAGGGTCGGCTTCATATCCAGCTGCTCTAGTTCGTCCAAGGTTTCTGCCAAAGAACCAGGGAACATGCGGGAGCGTACGTCGGTGACCGCGGCGATCTTCGTAACTGGAGAATCCGGACGCGCACACAGCTTCAAGAGGTCAACGATGGCCTTCGGCGGGATGTTGTGGGCGACGTAGTAGCCCTTATCCTCCAACACTTTTGCCGCCGACGTCAGGCCGCCGCCCGACATGCCGGTAATCAAAATGGGCGGAGAATCAAACAACGTCATGGCCTCCATTCTTACCACTTAAGTGGTTGCCACGGTAGGAATCCTGTCTAGGAATACGGTGGGAATCCCTCCTAAGAGTCGTGAAGGTGATCAAAGACGGTCTGAGCTAGTTTGGGGCCGAATCCCTTCACCTCAGCAATGTCCTCCACGCTTGCTTCCTTGAGCTTCTTTACCGAGCCGAAGTGCTTCACTAGGTCCGTGCGACGCTGCGGCCCCAAGCCCGGGACCGCGTCGAGGACGGAGGAGCGCATCCGCTTTGAACGCTGCTGGCGGTGATAAGAGATAGCTACGCGATGGGCCTCGTCGCGCAGGTGCTGCAGTAGAAACAGCGCCTGCGAATTGCGCGGTAGAATCACCGGTTCGTCATCACCAGGCACCCACACCTCCTCTAGGCGCTTGGCCAGACCGATGAGTGTCACATCGACGATGCCGAGCTCATCAAACACAGCTTGCGCGGCTGCCACCTGCGGCGCGCCGCCATCAACGATGAAGAGCTGAGGCGGATAAGAGCTGCGTTTGGTCTGGCTCGCCGCCTCTTCGCGCACCAACTCCTCAGCGAAGGTGGTGTTCTCTAGCTCTTCGTCAGGCACCGCCCGCTTATCGTCATGGTGATGCTTAAACCGGCGGCGGGTGACTTCGGCGATGGAACCGACATCGTCCGAGCGGCCATCGCCCGCCGCTTCCTTGATGCGATAACGCCGGTAGTCGGACTTACGGGGCAGCCCATCCTCGAAAACCACCAGGGAGGCCACAACATCGGTGCCCTGAATGTGGGAGATATCCGTGCACTCGATGCGCAACGGCGCGGAATCCATGCCCAGTGCTTCCTGCAGCTCCTGGAGTGCGGCGGAGCGCGCAGTGAGGTCGCCAACGCGCTTGAGTTTGTGCTGTTTCAGTTGCTCTTTGGCATTGCGCTCGACGGTCTCCATCAACGCGCGCTTATCCCCTCGCTGCGGAACGCGCAGATCGATCTGGGCGCCACGCAGCTCCTCCAAAACGATCTTGACCTCATCGGCTTCGTCGGGCAGTTCCTGGACCAAAATCTCCCGCGGAATAGCGTTTCCACGATGCTCCTCGGCATGGGATTCCTGGTCCACTCCCCTACGCTCCAACTTCGCGTCTTCTTCAGCCTCTAGGCGCTGGCGTTCTGCCGCGTCAGAATAGAACTGAATGAGGAAGTTTTGGATCAAAGCCGGCAGACCAGGATCTGGCTCGCCTTCGCGCACCGCGTCAGTCGTTGCCTGATCTCCGGAACGCTCCACAACCCAGCCGCGCTGCCCGCGGATGCGTCCCGAACGCACATGGAAGATCTGAACTGCAGCTTCCAATTCATCCGAGCTAAACGCAATGAGGTCCGCATCCGTGCCATCAGGCAACACCACTGCCTGCTGCTCCATCAACTTGTCGATGGCACCCAAGTCATCGCGCAGGCGGGCCGCCAACTCAAACTCCAGGTTCTCCGCGGCCTCCTCCATGCGCTGCGTGACCCGCTTGCGAACGGGTGCGGTGTTACCGTTCATGAAGCTGATGAGTTGGTTAACCGTATCGCGATGTTCTTCCGGGCTAACGCGGCCGATGCAGGGGGCATCGCACTTGCCGATATACCCCAGCAAACAGGGCCGCCCCAAGCGCTCGTGGCGGTTGAACACACCCTTGGCGCAGGTACGCATGGGAAAGATGCGAGTGAGAAGATCCAGGGATTCACGCACCGCCCAGGCATGGGAATAGGGACCGAAATAGCGCACGCCTTTGCGGCGTGGGCCCCGGTAGAAAAACGCACGCGGAATGGTCTCCCCAACGGATACCGCGAGCATGGGATAAGTCTTATCATCGCGGTACATCACGTTAAAGCGCGGATCGAAGCGCTTAATCCACGTGTACTCCAGCTGCAGCGCTTCCACCTCGCTGGCCACCACGGTCCATTCCACCGAGGCCGCCGTCAGCACCATCTGGCGAGTGCGCGGGTGTAGTTGAGTGATGTCCTGGAAGTAATTGGATAACCGCGCCCGCAGGTTCTTTGCCTTGCCCACATAGACGACCCGGCGGTTCTCATCACGGAACTTATAAACGCCCGGATCTGTAGGGATGCTTCCGGGCGCGGGACGGTACTGAGAGGGATCAGCCACTAGTCATCCTGCGGCATGTAACGGGCTTCTAGGTCGCGGAAAGAGCGGACATTGGTGATCACGTCGTCCTTATCGCCCGACTGCAGGGCCCAGACCGGCACGTATTCAAAGTCCGGAAGCTCGATGCGCGCCATGCGGGAGCCTTCGGGGAAGGACAAGCCGTAGATGACCTGCCACGGGTAGAAACGGGTTCCCACGATATTGCGGACCTCCACCCCGTCGGAGTTCGCGCGCAGCCGCGGGCGAGTCAGCGCCAGCCAAGACAAAATGGAAATTACCACGCCGACGCCGGGAAAAGCGAACTTATCAATCGTCGTCACCGTCGCGCCGGTAAAGGACAGACCCACCGTAAAGCCCATGAAAAGGTGCGCGGCCATAACGAGAATGATCCAGATGATGGCCACCTTGCGCAGGTAGGGAGAGGTAACTTCATACTCCCAGGGCTTGGACGACGTCTGGGCGAAAGGATCCGCGCTGGTATAGGCCAGCATTTGCTCATCACTCATGCTGCGGCCTGCTTCCCCGGCCGCCATCGACGCAGCCGGCTGCGAAGCTGCGGAGGACTGGTTGGCATGAGCCGATTGTGCCCGCTCTTCGTGCCCGGAAGGCACCTGTGAGTCCGTCATCGAGTTTTCCATCTCCTCATCACTCCGCTGAGGCAGGCCACTCCCCCTGCCGGATACGCCAGGCGGCGTGGTTGCACTTGGCAGCCTACTTTTGGTTTGACTCATTCAGTGTACGCAACGTGTGCACGGTTTCTAAAGCTGCGTGCATGGCCTCGGCACCTTTATCCTCTTCAGAGTCCGCAAAGCCGGCGCGATCGACGGCTTGCTCATAGTCGTTGACCGTCAGCACTCCATTGGCCACCGGGGTCGATTCATCGAGCGCGATGCGCGTCAGGCCCTGCGTCACGGAATCGCAGACGTAATCAAAGTGCGGGGTTCCACCACGAACAACGCAGCCCAACGCAACCACGGCATCATGGGTGCGCGCGGCGGCTTGGGCCACGACGGGCAGTTCAAGGGCCCCGACCACGCGCAGGGGCGTGACCGCGGCGCCGGCGGCTTCGGCAGTCTCGAGCGCTCGACGATGCAGCTGATCACAGATCTCTGCGTTCCACGTTGCGGTAACGACGGCGACGCGGATACCTTCCCCGGAGACATTGCTCGGGGTGGGCAGGCCTTCCTTGCTCATAGTGTGCTCCTTGTGCTCAAAGCTTGATACTCAATGCGTGATGGTTAGGGGCGCTGAAGCGCTTCATCCCAACTCTAGGAGTGTTTCTGATCCCATTCGGCTACCTGGGGCAGATCATGCCCCATTCGGTCACGCTTGGTGCGCAGATAGCTGATGTTCTCCGCTGTGGCGGGGGTAGCCAGCGCTGTGCGCGCGGTGGCATCAATGCCGAAGCCTTGCAGCCCCTCGCCCTTGTGCGGGTTATTGGTCAAGAGGTTCACGGACTTCACGCCGACGTCGCGCAGGATTTGTCCGGCCACGGAGTATTCGCGTGCATCCTCCGGCAGGCCCTGCTCCACGTTGGCATCAACGGTGTCGAGGCCTTCGTCCTGCAGACGGTAAGCCTTGAGCTTGTTGACCAGGCCAATTCCGCGCCCTTCCTGTCCACGCAGGTAGATGACGATGCCGCGTCCCGCTTCTTGCACCGCACGGAGGGATTCCTGCAGCTGCGGTCCGCAGTCACAGCGCTGAGAGGAAAAGACGTCACCTGTAAGGCACTCAGAGTGAACGCGAACGGGTACATCCTCGGCACCGGAATAGCTCTCCACGTCACCAACGAAAAGGGCGATATGCTCGCGCTTGTCGACGTCATTCGAATAACCTACCGCGCGAAACTCGCCGTACTCGGTGGGCAGGCGAGTTTCGACTTGGCGGTGAACCTGCTGTTCGTTGTGGCGACGCCACTCGATGAGCTGCTCAATGGAGATCATCGTCAGCCCGTGGGCGTCGGCAAAGCGGCGCAGCTCCGGGGAGCGCGCCATGTCCGTGGGATCCTCTTCAGAGACGATCTCACAGAGCACGCCAGCTGGGCGAAGGCCTGCCAAGCGAGCCAGATCGATGGCGGCTTCCGTGTGCCCGTCACGTTCGAGCACGCCATTCGGGCGCGCGGCGAGCGGGACCACGTGTCCGGGGCGGGTAAATTCCGAGGGCTTAGAGGAGGGATCGGCCAACCTGCGGATAGTTTCGCAACGTGAGGTGGCAGAGATACCAGTGGAACCATTAGCCAGGTCCACCGTGACGGTGTAGGCGGTCTGCCGTACGTCCTGGTTCACCGCGAACATCGGGGGTAAGTTCAAACGCTCGCAGTCTTCTGGGAGCAGCGGTGCGCAAATGTAGCCGGAGCTGTAGCGCACCATAAAAGCCACGAGCTCCGGGGTAGCGAGCTCAGCGGCAAAAATGAGGTCACCTTCGTTCTCGCGGTCCTCATTGTCCACGACGACGACCGCCTTGCCGGCCGCGATGTCCGCGATGGCTTGGTCGACGCTATCTAAACTAAAAGCTGAATCTGCAGCGCTCATAAGGACTTACTCTATCCCTCCGTGCCACTGGCGGAGGCGTTGGGGTGAACCATTTTCTCCACATACTTTGCAACCACGTCTACCTCGAGGTTGACGCGAGCGCCTGGCGCCATCAAACCAAACACGGTATCGCGCAGCGTGGTGGGAATGAGAGAGACTTCGAAATAGCTCTCCGCGTCGGGCTCTCCCTGCCCGTCTGACAAGGCCGATACCGTCAGGGAGGTTCCCTGCACCGCGATGGAACCCTTCTCCACCACGTAGCGCTCCAGCTCGGCCGGCAGGCTAAAGCGCAGCACCTCCCAGTGCTCCGACGGCGTGCGGCTCAGCAAGGTCCCGGTGCCATCGACGTGCCCTTGCACAATGTGGCCACCCAAGCGCGTCGTCGGGAGCACCGCACGCTCGAGGTTGACCGGCGCGCCCACTTCGAGTTCGCCGAGGGAACTCCGGTTCAAAGACTCCTTCATGACATCTGCGGTGAAGGTTCCTTCTCCCAACTCAGCAACGGTCAGGCACACGCCGTTGACCGCGATGGAATCTCCCAGTTGGGCGTCCCCCAGCACGATGGTTGCGGCGATGCCGAGGCGCACGGCATCACCCTGCAGCTCCACGCTATCGACGTGGCCAATTTCTTCAACGAGTCCAGTAAACATAGCCAGCACTCCCCTTCCCTATCTTTTAACCTTTGAGCTTTCTATATTCCACGAGCAGGTCCTCGCCTAGCTCGGTAACCGCCACGCGCTGCCACCTCTCAGCCTGGGCCAGATTCTGGGACAGTGCACGGGTGAGAACTCCTCTGCCCTCGCCGAGAATGACGTTGCCCAGGTAGGCCTGAATACGCTCGATGTAGCCCAACTCCATGAAGCTGGTGGCTAGCCCTGCGCCGCCTTCGACAAGGATGTCTCGCGCGCCGCTGGCGTACAGCTGATCTAGTGCCTCCTGCGGCGTGGAATAGTGCTCGAAGCCTAGCTCGACCAGGTTACTAGCCCCGCCCCGGCTAACATCGCGGGAACCGATGACAACGCGCCGCGGTTGCCGCTCACGCAATGAACCATCGGGGTAGCGCGCGGTCAGCGATGGATTATCCGCTAACGCCGTGGCCGTTCCGATAAGGATGGCATCGCGCTGAGCTCTATCACGATGCACGTGCTCGCGGGCCCGCTCTCCGGTAATCCACTGGCTACTGCCATCCGCGGCAGCGGTGAAACCATCCAGGCTTTGTGCAAATTTGAGCGTGACGTGCGGGCGGCCGAGACTCACCGCGCTCAACCACGGTTCGAGCGCATCGTCCACGCCCTCCGGCGGCGCGAGCTGTCCCACCGTGACTCCGGCGCGGCGCAGTGTTGCTGATCCGCCCCCGGCTTGTGGGGTGGGGTCCGGGTGGAGGTAGTACACGGCGGCCACGGAGGCATCGATAAGCGCCTGCGCGCAGGGCCCAGTACGACCCGTGTGATTGCAGGGCTCCAAGGTCACCACGGCGGTTCCACCGCGGGCCTTGTCCCCTGCATCGCGCAGCGCCATGACTTCAGCATGCGGCCCGCCCGGGGGCTGGGTGGCGCCGACGCCGGCGACCTGGCCGGCAGCATCGAGAATCACCGCGCCGACCGGCGGGTTCGGACTCGTCGTACCGCGAACCCGCTCGCCGGCCTCCATGGCTACGCGCAATGCTTGCGATAGGACAGCAGAATCGTGGCGTGGGATCACAGCGTGGCCAGTCGGCGTAGCTCCTCGACGGCGGCCGCCTTATCTGCTTGCTTGTAAATGGCCGAACCCGCGACAAAGGCATCACAGCCCGCCTCGGCGGCGGAGCGGATCGTCTCGGCAGAGATACCGCCATCGATTTCGATGAGCACATCGAGGCCGCGCTCATCGATGGCTGCGCGCAAGGTGCGCACCTTATCCAGCTGATCCGGCATGAAGCTCTGACCACCAAAGCCGGGTTCGACAGACATGACGAGAACCTCGTCGAAGTGCTCCAGCGCATCCAGCCAGGGCTCAATCGGGGTGCCCGGCTTGATCGAGAAGCCCGCGCGCACCCCTAGGTCCCGAATCCTGCGGGCCAAGGCGATGGCCGCGTCCTTGTCGGCCACGGCCTCGACGTGGAAGATGATGCAATCAGCGCCCGCCTTGGCGTAGGTTTCCACCCATTTCTCCGGCTCCTCGATCATGAGGTGAACGTCGAGGGTCTGCGAGGTAATCCCGTCCACCGTCGCGGTAATATCCGGGCCGAAGGACAAGTTCGGCACGAAGTGTCCATCCATGATGTCAACGTGGATCCAATCCGCGTTGGCCACTGCTTTGACCTCTTCGCCCAAGCGGGTGAAGTCGGCGGCCAGAATGGATGGGGAGATAATGGGAGCAGACGAGTGTGCAGACATGACACTCAGCCTAGTCCCTCACGCCCCGCTAGTCCGCTACTCGGCGGAGGACGGCGAAAAACATTGCATCTGTGCCGTGACGGTGCGGCCACATCTGGGCAGAGAGCTCGCTGCCGAGATCCCCCATGTCCGGAAGCACGTCGCGCGCATCCAGCTCCTCGACGCGGATCTCTGCCCCAACGCCATGGCGCTCCACGGCAGCGTCCACGATGCCCCGGGTCTCGCGCAGGTCGGGCGAACAGGTGGAGTACACCACGACGCCACCTGGGCGCACGAGGTCCAACGCGGACTCGAGGAGCTCGGTCTGCAGTGTGTTGAGTTCCGCAATATCGGACTCGGCTTTGCGCCAGCGGGCTTCGGGGCGGCGACGGAGTGCACCGAGGCCGGAACAGGGGGCGTCGACAAGCACCCGGTCAAAGCCTGCGTCGAGCCCCGGCGCACGACCGTCCGCACGGTGCACGCGCACGGGTAGGTCACCCACTGTTTTTTCCACCAAGGTAGCGCGGTGCGGGGAGACTTCTACGGCATCGACCTCCGCCCCCTCGACGCGAGCGATGGCACCCATCAGGGCGGCCTTGCCACCGGGGCCGGCGCACAGGTCTAACCAACGCCCGGTGTCCTCGCCAATAAGTTCAGCTTCCGTCACCGCGCGTGCGATGAGCTGGGAGCCTTCGTCTTGCACCGCCGCGAGTTTCTGGCGGACAGGCTCGAGGGAGCCCGGGTCACCCTGCTCAAGGTAGACCGCATAAGGGGAATAGCGTCCTTCCTCGCAGCCGGTAATGAGCGCGAGTTCTTCGGCGGATATCTCGCCCGGTCGCGCTACCAGGTGCACGAGGGGCCGCTCAGAGTCCGCCTCGAGTGCGCGCTCCAGCTCCGCTGTCTGCTCGGCGCTGAGCGCATTATCGTCAGCGGTGTCGAGGAGCCCCAACGCGCGGCCGAAGGAGCGGGCGATCCACTCGGGGTGAGCGTGGCGGAAGGCCAAAGCCGCGACCTCTCCGCTCGGAGCTAGCTTGTCCAGCCACTCTTGCGCAGGTGTGCGGGTGATAGTCCGCATGATGCCGTTGGCAAAGCCCTTGGCTTTCTCGTGGCCGGCCGCCTCCACGAGGCGAACGGTGGTATCGACCGCCGCGTGCGCCTCCACCCGGGTGTAGAGCACCTGGTAGGTTCCCAGTCGCAGGGCCATGAGCACCTCGGGCGCAATGGCGTCGAGCCCGCGCGACGAGCATTCAGCGATGACCGCATCGAGAACGCCCTCGGTGCGCAGCGTGCCATAGGTCAGTTCCGTGGCAAAGGCGGCGTCGCGGCCGCTGAGCTTGTTCGAGCTCACGGCCTTCGGCAGCGTGAGGTTGGCAAAAGCGTCATCCGCCGCTACCCGCTGCAGTACCTCGAAGGCGACCGCGCGCGGCACGTCGACCCCGCTGCGCCGTGCCGCGGAAATCAGCGACGGGTTCTGGCGATCGTGGTGAGCAGTCTGGCGCTGTCCGCCTCGGCGGTCACGCTGCGCACCGGTGTTCTTATAACCTCCGCGTCCCTTGTGGTCGTTTCCACCGCGGGAGCTTCCACGCTGTTGGCTGCCCCGTTGCTGCTTTCCCTTCTCTGCGCCTGCCCCCGCGCGCTGCGCCGGGTCACCAGACTTGCTGCGGGACCTAAACCCTCCGGTCATGAGAACTTCACCTCGTCTGTGTCTGTGGAATCCGTGCCGCAAGAGCCTTGGCTAGCAAGACCTCGGCCCCAATCGGCGGCGTTCATCATCTTCTTGCCGGGCGGTTGAATCTTGCCCAAACGTACTGGGGAGCTACCGGTGCCGACCATGACGGCATTCTTGGCCACGTGCACTTCTCCTGGCTGGAGTGCGCGCACTGCGGCAGGCTCTGGCAGCGCCTCGAGTTCGGCGGGTACCACGCTGCTTACAGGCCCTACCTTCAGGCGGGATTCCCCCATTAAGGTCCAGGCTCCCGGCCCCGGGGTATGGGCGCGGATGTGGCGATCAATGACGTCAGCAGGCCGGGTCCAGTCAATGCGGGCGTCGTCGGTCGCAATCTTGTGCGCATAGGTGGCCTCACCTTCCTGCGGCTGCGGCGTAATGCTGCCGTCCTCCAGGCCATTCATAGTCTGGACTAGGAGGTCACCACCCGCGTATGCCAGTCGCGTGAGCAGGTCATCAGCGGTATCGGTGGGCAGGATTGCTTCCTCGATGGTGGCCAGGATGTCCCCGGTATCCAGGCCCTGATCGATGCGGAAGGTCGTGGCGCCAGTGCGCTCGTCGCCGGCCGCAATGGCTGCCTGGACCGGTGCTGCGCCGCGCCACGCTGGAAGCAGGGAGAAGTGCAGGTTGACCCAGCCGTGCGTTGGAAGGCCCAGCAGATCCTCGGTGATCAAGTTTCCGTAGGCCACCACCGGAATAGCCTCCGGAGCAATCTCCGCCAACCGCGCGCGCAGGGCGTCGCCGTCCTCGGTGCCTGGCTTGAGTGTGGTTGGCGTAAGAACCTCGATTCCGTGTTCCTGGGCCAGCGCCTTCACGGGACTGGGGTGCAGGGTGCGCCCGCGGCCGCGGCGGGCATCAGGACGGGTGATGACGGCGGCTATGTCGTGGTGTGAGGCAATGAGTTTCTCCAAAGCCACGACGGCGGGCTCGGGGGTTCCGGCGAAAACGATGCGCACAGTGGGTGCATGCCTTTCTCTCGTGAGGTTGATTGTTGATTAAAGTCTGACGCCTATGCGTTGAACCACTCCGACTGGCGGATGATCTTCATGGATTCCTTTCGCAACTCATCGCTCAGGCGCTTGAGGAACAACATTCCGTCGAGGTGATCCGTTTCGTGTTGGATGCAGCGTGCCATCAGTCCAGACGCGAGCATAGACACTGGGCGGCCTTGGGGATCGAACCCTGTAAGGCGTACGGTATTGAACCTTTCGGTGGGCTGGGAAATACCGGGGATGGACAGGCAGCCCTCTGGTCCCAGCTGAGTCTCTTGTCCCACTGCTTCCCACTCGGGATTGATGATGGCACCGCGCAGGCCGTGCTGATAATGAGAGCAGTCAAAAACGAAGATGCGCTTGGTCACGCCGATCTGGTTAGCCGCTAGGCCCACTCCCCCGGCGTCTTCCATGGTTTCCAGCATGTCCTGAGCAAGACGCTCGAGCGATGGCCCGAATTCGGTGATCTCCTCGGCCCGGGTGCTCAGGACGGGATCGCCATAGAGACGAACCTCGCGCACGGTCATAGTATGAACTCCTCGTGGTTTGCGGTCTTTCACGGTGAGCAGGGATGGCCATCCATAGTGCTCCTGCACCGAGAATAGTTCACAGTAAGCAGTGCGTCCCCTCCAGGGGTGGGGTCGGCTGCTCTGTCTATCCAATGTTGATCGGGTCCACGGCGATGCGCAGAGGCAACACATCCTTGCGCGCGCTGCGCAGCGAATTGGCCGTTCGCAGCGCCTTCCCAAGCTCCGAGCGCGGCCCCAGCGGCGTGCGGATCAGCAGGCGCTGGGGCTCACCGCCGCGTTCATGGTCATACTCGCCCGGCAAGCTCACCCCGGGCGGTAGCGGGACCGGGCCGAGAAGCTCCGCGTGCTCCGGTAGTTCGACCAGCTCCAGGAAAGCATCGAGCGAGGCATCGGCACCGTCGACGGCCGCCATATGCACCGCGGGTGGGAAGCGTACCTCGCGGCGTGCCTGCAACTCGGCCGCCGCGGCAGCCACCATGTCCCACCGGCTAAAGAAGCCCACGAGCGGGAGCTGCTCATCTGCTGCCACGATCACTGCCCCGCCCTGCGCAGCCGGGGCCACGAGGGTGGCGGCGGCGGCCCATGTGATCAAGGTATCCTCCGTAGCTCGGAGATCCTGACGGCCCAGCAACGCCCCGGTTTCCACCAGCAGCGCAGCACCATAGTGTCCTCCCTCGGCAACGCGTGGCTCCGCGCCGGGAGTGGCAATGACCAGCGCAGGACCAGCAGGGATCTCGTCGAGGACTGTGGAGCCACCTGACTGGATGACGCGAGTGTTGGGAAAGGCGCGCCCCATCTCCTCGGCGGTGCGCTCGGAGCCCAACACAATGGCCCGCAGCCGTGGGGAACCACACTCGGAACAGCGGTAATGGGCGTCGACACGCCCGCACCAGCGACACGTGGGCAGCGCGGCGGAGTCCTGAGACCCATCCGCCGCACCACGAGCAGAGGGTAAACCTAGCGGCCCGTTGCAGTGTCGGCACCGTGCCGGGGTTGAACACTGCCCACACGCCAGAATTGGGGCGTAGCCCTTGCGCGGGACTTGGACAAGGACGGGTTCACCGCGGTCGAGTGCAGCGCGGGTGGCTTGAAAAGCTGGGCCGCTGACCGACGTCGTCCCGCCCTGCATGTGCCGCGTTAGATTGATACCGAACGCACCCACCGCAACAATATCGGGGCGCGCCGCTTCCAGAGCTTCCGGAGTTGGGAGAAGATCGTGTGCCCATCCTGATTCAACCAGCAGCTGGGCTTCGGCCGTGCGCGCGTGGCCAGCGAGGATAAAGCTGCACTCTTCCTGCGCGGAACGCGTGCTCAACACCTCGCGCGTGTGGACGTAGGGCTTAAGGTTATCCACCAGGCTATCGTCACCGTCATTCAGGACAACGGCCAGCTTAAGATCTTTAACTGGGGCGAAGGCTGCGGAGCGTGTGCCAATGACGATGCGTGCTTGTCCCGTCAGTGCGGACAGATAGCGGCGGTAGCGAGCCTGCGGGCCAGTACTGTGCGCAAGCACCGTGATCTGCTTGGCGGAGAGGTGGCGACGAAACGCCGCCTCCAACAAGTCAAGGTCACGCTGATCAGGCACAACCATGAGCACCCCGCCGCCTTGCAGCGCCACGCTCGCGCCCAAGGCCGCAAGCGCGCCAGCCCAATCATCCCCCGGTGCGATCTGCCATGCTGCCCGCGCAATGTTCCCCGTGAGCACCGAATCCACGAAAGACTCGCCATGCTGGTAGCTCGACCACGCAGAGAGATCTGGGTGCTCTGCTGTGCCGAGCTCTTCCCAGGGTGTGGTGATATCCGCCTCTTCGGCCTTGGCGTGGCGCGCCGGGATGGCGGTGCGAATGATATCGGAGCGCACGCCGCCGTAGCGGGCGGCAAGAGATTCAATGAGCGCCGCCATGGTCGGTGTGTACACCGCATAGGGGGAGATGACGCGTTCGATATAGCGAAGTGACCCGGAAAAATCAGAGTCGCTGCTGCGGGAGAGCAGGATGGCGTCTACCAACCTGCCGTTGAAGCGAATACGCACCCGCACGCCCGGTTGCGCGGCGTCGGAATCCGCCTCATCAATGAGATAGTCGAAGCTGCGGTCGAGGTGCGCCACCCCTAACAAGGGCAACACCCGCGCAACCGGTTGTTGGGCGGCGGGTGTCTTCTTGGGCATAGCGCCCGATTCTACAGGCCGGCAGCGCGTCGTAGGTCGACGGCCCGTGAGGTATCCTCCCACGGAAGGTCGACATCGGTGCGGCCGAAGTGACCGTAGGCCGCGGTTTGGCGGTAGATCGGGCGCTGGAGGTCGAGCTCGCGAATGATGGCGGCCGGGCGCAGATCGAAAACCTTGTCCACGGCAGCCTGAATGTCGGCGTCGCTCAGCCCGCCGTGCGCAGTACCGAAGGTCTCAACATAGAGGCCAACCGGCTTGGCGCGGCCGATGGCATACGCCACTTGCACCTCGGCGCGGTCGGCAAGCTCTGCGGCCACGATGTTCTTGGCTACCCAACGCATGGCGTAGGCAGCGGAGCGGTCCACCTTGCTCGGATCCTTACCGGAGAAGGCACCGCCGCCGTGGCGAGCCATGCCGCCATAGGTATCCACGATGATCTTGCGGCCGGTCAGCCCGGCATCACCCATGGGGCCACCGAGGATGAAGGAGCCAGAAGGATTGATGAGCAGCTCGGTGTCTTCGGTGTAGTACTTGCTCAAGTCGGCGTCGTTGACGACCCATTCGACGACGTGCGTGCGCAGCTGCTCGGCCAACCACTCCTGAGTTACGTCCGGATCGTGCTGGGTAGAGATGACGATCGTCTCCAGGCGCGTGGGTACATCATTCTCGTCATAGGCGTAGGTGACCTGGGTCTTGCCATCGGGGCGCAGGGAAGGCACGATGCCCTCCTTGCGCACCTGAGTGAGACGACGCGAGAGGTGGTGCGCCGTGGAAATCGGCAACGGCATAAACTCCGGGGTCTCGTTAGTGGCATAGCCAAACATGAGGCCCTGGTCACCCGCACCGTACTGGTCATCATCTTCAAAGGTACCGGAACGAACCTCGGTGGAGGCGTCCACGCCGGCCCCGATCTCTTGGGACTGCTCACCAATGGCGACGTTGACACCACAGGTATGGCCGTCGAAACCAACGTCGGAGGAGGTAAACCCAATCTCCACGAGGGTCTTGCGAACGATCTGCGGGATCTCTACATAACCGGTAGTGCGCACCTCACCGACGACGTGCACCTGCCCCGTCGTCACGAGGGTCTCTACGGCGACGTGGGCGTTGGGGTCTTCTTCGAGGAGGGCGTCAAGAATGGCGTCCGAGATCGCGTCACAAATTTTATCCGGGTGGCCTTCTGTTACGGATTCGCTGGTAAAGAGGCGTACCGCCTGTGCAGTTCTTTCAGTCACAACTTTTCCTTAAGCTAGTTCTGCGCGTCGTGGGTGGGACAGCGCCTTGCCCACGCCTCGGCTGATAACACCGCCCCATCGTAGACCAAGCGGTCTACAGCTGCAAGAACGACCACTACTTTTTCAGGATTTCATTCACAGCTTCAAGTATCTGCGCGGCCACGACCTGTTTCGAGCCAGGCTCGACCACCACTGGCTCGGCATCACGCCGCAGGATCCACCCAGCGCTCGTAGGCTGTCCAAAGACCTTTCCCTCCCCAACCTCATTGGCCATGAGTACATCGCAGCCCTTCTTTGCGAACTTCCGCCGGGCGTACTCCAGGACAGTCGTCGTCTCATCACCGGTTTCTGCGGCAAAGCCGACGATGATGGCATCGGGGTTGAGGGTGCCACTGTCGCGGCGCTCGACGAGGCCCTTGAGAATATCTGGATTTTCTACCAGTTCCAGATGCGCCAAATCGGCGTCCGCGGACCCCTTCTTCATCTTTGACTCAGCCACGGAAGCTGGGCGATAGTCCGCAACGGCCGCGGCCATGATGACGATGTCCGCGTCCGCGGACTCTGCATTCATTGCCTCCTGCATATCGCGGGTTGAGGTCACCCGCACGACCGCGGCACCGGAGGGAACCGGAAGCGCCTCCGTATTACCAGCAACGATGGTGACATCGGCACCCCGCTGTGCGGCAATCTCAGCCAACGCAAAGCCCTGCCGCCCGGACGAGCGGTTGCCAAGGTAGCGCACTGGGTCAAGGTTCTCTTGCGTGCCGCCAGCGGAGATCACGACCTTCCGGCCCTGCCAATCATGGCCCACGCGGTGCCCGGCAATGATGGTGCGAGCAAACTCCGCGATCTGCTCCGGATCCGGTAACCGGCCTGCGCCCGTATCGGTACCGGTCAAGCGGCCGTGGGCGGGCTCCATGACAGTAACTCCGCGACGGCGCAGCGTAGCCACGTTGTCTTGGGTTGCCGGGTTAAGCCACATCTCCGTGTGCATCGCTGGGGCGATAATCACCGGACACGTCGCAACAAGGGCGGATGCGCTGAGAAGATCGTCGGCGCGACCACCGGCCAAACGCGCGATCAGGTCCGCGGTTGCCGGGGCAATAACGATGGCATCCGCTTGCTGGCCTAGGGAGACGTGCTGGACTTCATCCACCGCATCAAAGACCGTGGTCGACACCGGATGCCCCGACAAGGCCTCAAAGGTCGCTGCCCCAACGAAGTTCAGCGCAGCCTCGGTAGGAATCACGCGAACATCATCGCCATGCTCAGTGAAATCGCGGATAAGATGGCACGCCTTGTAGGCGGCAATTCCTCCCGCCACTCCGATGAGGATGCGCCGCCGTTGAGCCGACCCCGCCCCTGCGGACTCTGGATGATTCACGGCGCTACTTTCTTGAGCTTCTTGGAAATGCTGTACGTCCTTCACTCGGACGATGTTACCCAAGACGCACTGAACCCACCCAGTATCTTGGCAGACACGTGGGTGGGTTCAGTTCAGAATGTGCTGTAGGCAGCGACCGGCACGGAAAAGCTTAGTTGCCTTCCTCGTGGTCCAGCAGGCCGGCTTCGATTTCGCGCAAAGCGATGGACAGCGGCTTCTCCCCCGGTTCTGGGGTCACCAGCGGTCCGACAAACTCGAAGACGCCTTCATCCTGTTCTTGGTAGTAGCTGTTGATCTGGCGTGCGCGCTTAGCGGCAAAGATCACCAGAGCGTACTTGGACGAGACCTTGCCCAGCAGCTCATCGATCGGCGGATCGGTAATGCCCGTCGGCGGATCGAATACTGGTTCCGGCTTAACGGCCTCAGAATTAGCAGGTGTGGTCACGTTGGTCACATGCACCTTTACTGTTGGTAGATGGTCAAAATCGTGGTCTATCCACGCAGGATAGCACTAATAGCAGCAACGGCCTCATCGAGATCTTCATTGACAACGATGTGGTCGAACTCCTTTTGCGCGGCAAGCTCCGACTCAGCGGTCTGCAACCTGCGATCGATGACATCCTGCGGTTCGGTCCCACGCCCTGTCAGGCGCTCGACCAAAACTTCCCAAGATGGTGGGGCGAGAAACACGGTTTCCGCCTCCGGCATCGCCGCCTTCACGTTGCGGGCGCCTGCAAGATCAACCTCTACCAACACCGGGCGTCCAGCCGTCATCGCTTCTTGGACCGGCTGAGCGGGCGTCCCGGAACGCTGCAAACCGCCGTGGATCTCTGCCCATTCGAGCATGTCACCGGCGTCGATATGCTGTTGGAAGGTCTCTGGGGAGACGAAGAAGTAGTCCACCCCATCAGTCTCTCCGGGACGGGGTTGGCGCGTCGTCATGGAGACGCTGAAGTAGAGGTTGTCGACATCGTCGCGCAGGCGCGAAACCACAGTGGACTTACCCACAGCAGACGGCCCGGCCAGAACGACCAGGCGCCCGCGTGCAGTTTCGTCAGCCATTGCGCTAATTACTCGCCGTAGCCGAAACGCTCGAGAAGGGCGCGACGCTGACGGTCACCCAGGCCACGCAGACGGCGGGTCTGAGCAATCTCCAGGTCCTCCATGATTTCCTTAGCCTTGACCTTGCCAACCTTCGGCAGGGCCTCGAGGAGAGCGGAGACCTTGGTCTTGCCGATGATCTCATCGGTCTCGGCCTTCTCTAGAACTTCCTGCAGGTTGGTCTCGCCGCGCTTCAGCGCAGCCTTGAGCTCAGCGCGAGCCTTGCGGGCCTCAGCGGCCTTTGCGAGAGCTTCTTTGCGCTGCTCATCTGTCAACTTGGGAAGGGCCACGGGTTTCCTCCGATTTCATTAGTTCGAACATTGTCATCTGATGGCTAGCACCAGAATCTCGGCTCACGGTGGGAAGGTTTCCCCAGCGCGGGATAGCTTTTGCTACCTCCACGAACCGACTTCTGGCAATCCTAGCACTGGTCTGTACGCGATGACGTAACGCGGCCCCCTTCTTTTAAAGGTTCCCGCACGTCAACGCACATGCCTTAAACAAAATACCAGGTAAACGGCGCGCCCGTTAATCCAGCACGCCGCTACCTGGTCTGATTTTTAGTCTCGGAACTCCGCCGCCGTATCCACTACGGCTTTCCGCAGGTCAGAGACATTCGGCCCCTGCGAAAGAATGGCCCGGGAAACGTTGGCAAAGCCGAGCTCGGGCGCCGCTGCGGTGAGTTCCCTTACATCGGCGGGCGTGGCGCCCTGGGCGCCCACACCCGGCAGCAGCACCGGACCGTTTAATTGGTCTAGTGCAGGCGGAGCCTCCAACGTCGCGCCAACGACAACACCAAGGGCACCCACGGTGGTGTCTGGCCCAGCCGCGGACGCATTGCGCTGTGCAAGCTCATCGACGACGCGCTGTGCCACGCTGCGGCCGTCGACGCTCAACGACTGCAACGCCACGGCCTCCGGGTTGGAGGTCGCCGCAAGGACAAAGACCCCGCGTCCAGTATGCTCCGCTAGGTCGAAGACTGGGCTCAAAGCGCCCACACCAAGGTAGGGCGAGACCGTCACAGCATCAGAACGCAGCGGCGAGTCCTCCCCCAGCCAGGCTTGCGCGTAGCCCGCCATGGTGGAACCGATGTCTCCGCGCTTCGCGTCCGCTAAGCTCAGACAGCCCTGCTCGCGGAGCCCCGCGAGGGCCTCCTCAAGAACTGCGAAGCCGCGCGAACCGAAACGCTCAAAGAAGGCCACCTGTGGCTTCACCACTGCGGCAGTCTCAGCGAAGGCCTCTACACAGCGCAGGGTAAACGTGCGCAGACCATCCACATCAACCGACAGGCCCCAGTCCTCCAGCAGATGCGGGTGCGGGTCGATGCCTACGCACAGGCGCCCGCGCTCCGCACCGGCTGCTACGAGGCGCTCACCGAAAGACGGCGTCTTCCTAGTTTGCTGGGTCATGCTCAAGCTCCTGCAGCGCGCGCACCTTGAGATCCCCGCGACGCAGAGCCTCAATGCCCTGCACGGCGGCGGTCACGCCCTGGACGGTGGTCACCAACGGAATACCCACGGATACGGCAGCAGCGCGGATGTCATAGCCGTCGTGGCGGGCACCGGCGGAGCCTGCCGGGGTGTTAAGGATGAGATCTACCTTTCCAGCGAGAATCTGATCCACGATGGACTCCTCGCCCTCCGTGGCCTCCGAAACCTTCCGGGCGACCTCGCACTCGACGCCATTGCGGCGCAGCATCTGCGCGGTTCCAGCGGTAGCCACAATGGTGTAGCCCATGTAGGCCAGGCGCTGAATCGGGAAGATAAGCGTGCGCTTATCGCGGTTGGCTACGGAGACAAACACGGTGCCTTCGGTGGGCAGCTCGCCGAAGGCGGCCATCTCACCCTTGGCATAGGCGGCACCGAAGTTATCGGCCAAGCCCATCACCTCACCGGTGGACTTCATCTCCGGAGACAGCAAGGTATCCAGTAGCTGGCCATCGGGGCGACGGAAGCGGTTGAACGGCAGCACGGCCTCCTTGACCGCAATCGGGTGCTCCAGCGGCAGGGAACCACCGTCGTAAGTAGACGGGATGATGCCCTCCTCGCGCAGCTCGGCGATGGATGCCCCCAGCATGACACGCGCGGCGGCCTTGGCCAGCGGGACGCCGGTGGCCTTGGAGACGAAAGGCACGGTGCGGGAGGCACGCGGGTTGGCTTCGATGACGTAGAGGGTGTCATCCTTCAAGGCGTACTGAACGTTCATCAAGCCCTTGACGCCGATGCCATGCGCTAGGCGACGCGTCGACTCCCGCACCTTCTCAATATCCTCAGGTCCCAGCGTCATCGGCGGCAGAGCGCAGGAGGAGTCACCGGAGTGAATACCGGCCTCCTCGATGTGCTCCATCACGCCGCCGAGGTAGACCTCCTCGCCGTCGCACAGCGCGTCGACGTCAATCTCGATGGCGTTATCCAGGAAGCGGTCGACGAGGACCGGGTGATCCGAGGTGATCTCGGTAGCGCGCTCGATGTAGTTGCGCAGCGAATCCTCGTCGTAGACGATCTCCATGCCGCGGCCACCCAGCACGTAGGACGGGCGGACCAATACCGGGTAGCCGATATTCGAGGCGACCTGGCGGGCCTCCTCGAAGGAGGTCGCGGTGCCGAAGGCCGGTGCGGGAAGCTCGGCTTCAGCAAGCACCTTGCCGAACTCACCGCGGTCCTCCGCCAAGTCGATGGCAGCGGCAGACGTACCCACGACCGGAACGCCGGCAGCGGTCAGGCGCTCAGCCAGGCCCAGCGGGGTCTGTCCACCCAGCTGGACGATGACGCCGGCAACCTCACCGCACGCGGCCTCCGCGTGGTAGACCTCCATGACGTCCTCGAAAGTCAGCGGCTCGAAGTAGAGGCGGTCTGCCGTGTCATAGTCAGTCGACACCGTCTCCGGGTTGCAGTTGACCATGACCGTCTCGTAGCCCTCACGGGAAAGCTCCAGGGCGGCATGCACGCAGGAGTAATCAAACTCGATACCCTGACCGATGCGGTTCGGGCCAGAGCCCAGGATGATGACCTTGCCCTTCGTCTTCTCGTCGCTTGCGCGGACCTCGGACTCAGCGTTCGGATCCAGCTCATAAGTGCTGTAGTGGTACGGGGTCTGCGCCTCGAACTCACCAGCGCAAGTATCGACGGTCTTGTACACCGGGCGAATACCCAAGGACCAGCGCAGGGAGCGCACGCCATCCTCGCCAGCGAACTCTGGGCGAAGAGCCGCGATCTGGGCATCGGACAGGCCGAGGACCTTGGCGCGGCGCAGCAAATCAGCGTCCAGAACCGGCGCACTCACGAGCTCCTCGCGGAACTGGACCAGCGCCTCCAACTCAGCGAGGAACCACGGGTCCAAGTGGGAGTGCTCGTGCAGCTGCTCGATGGTCGCACCGAGGCGCAGGGCCAGCTCGACGTCGTACATGCGGCCCTCTGTCGGGCGCTCCAGGTCCTTGAGAACGGCCTCGAGATCCGTAGCGCGCTCCCCGGCAAAGTACTCATCTGGCTGGGTCCAGAAACCTGCGGGCTTGGATTCCAGGGAACGCATGACCTTATTCAGGCCGGAAATGTAGTTGCGGCCGATACCCATGGCCTCGCCCACAGACTTCATGGTGGTGGTCAGGGTGTCATCGGCGCCCGGGAACTTCTCAAAAGCAAAGCGTGGAGCCTTGACGATGACATAGTCCAGAGTCGGCTCGAAAGCAGCCGGGGTAACACCGGTGATGTCATTGCGCACCTCATCGAGGGTGTAGCCAATGGCCAGCTTGGCGGCCAGCTTGGCAATCGGGAAACCGGTGGCCTTGGAGGCCAGCGCCGAGGAGCGGGATACGCGCGGGTTCATCTCAATGGTGATGATGCGGCCATCATCCGGGTTCACTGCGAACTGGATGTTGCACCCGCCGGTGTCGACGCCCACCTCGCGAATGATGGCGATACCCTGGTCGCGCATCTTCTGGTACTCGCGATCCGTCAGAGTCAGGGCCGGCGCCACGGTGACGGAGTCACCGGTGTGGACGCCGAGGGCATCGACGTTCTCGATGGACGCGATGACCACCACGTTATCGTCGCCGTCACGCATGAGCTCGAGCTCGAACTCCTTCCAGCCCAGGATGGACTCCTCGATGAGGACGTTCGCCTCTGGGGATGCAGCCAAGCCGCCGCCGGCAATGCGCTCAAGGTCCTCCTCGTTGAAGGCCAGGCCCGAACCGAGGCCGCCCATGGTAAACGACGGGCGAACGACAACCGGCAGGCCGAGCTCGGCGACAGTCTCGTGGACCTCCTCCATCGTGTGGCAGACGCGGGAGCGCGCGGATTCGCCGCCGATGGAGGCGACAATATCCTTGAACTTCTGGCGGTCCTCGCCGCGCTCAATCGCATCGATATCGGCACCGATGAGCTCGATATCGTACTTCTTCAGGATACCCAGGCGGTCCAGCTGCACCGCGGCGTTCAGAGCGGTCTGGCCGCCCAGGGTTGCCAGCACGGCGTCGATGGGGTTGCCCTCTTCCTTTTCCTTCTGGAAGATCTTCTCAATGAACTCGGGCTCGATGGGCTCCACATAGGTGTGGTCGGCGAACTCCGGGTCCGTCATGATCGTTGCCGGGTTGGAGTTGACCAGCGTAACGCGCAGGCCTTCCTCCTTGAGCACGCGGCAGGCCTGGGTACCGGAGTAGTCGAACTCGCAGGCCTGGCCAATAACAATCGGACCGGAGCCGATAACCAGGACGTGATTGATGTCGTTGCGCTTTGGCATGTGTTTCTTCTTCCTTTTCCTGGTTGCGTTCTACTTGTTCGGGGACTTTTCAGTCATGAGCTCGATGAACTGATCAAAGAGCGGGTTAGCATCGTGCGGGCCAGCCGCGGACTCAGGGTGGTACTGCACGGAGTACGCCATGCCATCCTTGAGCGCAACACCTTCAATGGTGTTGTCGTTGAGGCAGGTGTGAGACACCACTGCCGGGCCGAAGTCGGTCTCGAATTCCTCACCGGCCGGGTCTTCCTTGCCCGAGGGGCTGGCCAGGGCGAAGCCGTGGTTCTGAGAGGTGATGTCGATCTTTCCGGTCAGTTGGTTGCGCACCGGCACGTTGATGCCGCGGTGGCCGAACTTCAGCTTGTAGGTATCCATGCCCAGCGCACGGCCGAGGATTTGATTGCCGAAGCAGATACCGAAGAACGGGTACTTGGCGGCGAGGATGTCTCGGACAATGCCAACCATGGTGTCCGCAGTAGCCGGGTCGCCCGGGCCGTTGGAGACAAACACACCATCCGGCTTGTACTGCTTAATCTCCTCGAACGGGGTGTTGGCGGGAACCACGATGGTCTCGATGCCGCGCTCGGCGAAGTTCTTCGGTGTGGCGGTCTTGACTCCCATGTCGTAGGCCACGACGGTGAAGCGCTTCTCCCCTACGGCCGGGAAGGTATAAACCTCATCAGTCGAGACCTCTGCCGACAGGTCGAGTCCGGCCATGGAGGGCTGGTTCTTTACCTCAGCGATGAGCTCCTCGACGTCCCGCTCAGCATCGGCACCGGAGAAGATACCGGCCTTGATGGAGCCGTGGTTGCGCAGGTGGCGCACCAGGGTGCGGGTATCGATGCCGCTGATACCAATGATTCCCTGCTTTTCCATCTCCTCCGGCAGTGAGCGCTCGGCGCGCCAGTTGGAGACGCGGCGGGCAAGGTCGCGGATGACCAGACCGGCGACCCAGATCTTGTCGCCGTGGGACTCATTGTCCTCATCATTCCAGCCTGTATTGCCAATCTGCGGCGCAGAGGCTACGACGATCTGGCGGTGGTACGACGGATCCGTCATGGTCTCCTGGTAGCCCGTCATGGCGGTAGTAAAGACGGCTTCGCCCAGGGTCGTACCCGTGGCGCCAAAGCCAAAGCCACGGAAGGTGCGGCCATCAGCGAGGACCAGGATGGCGGGGGTGGTGCTAGTGGAAGTCACTGTGTGTTGAACCTTTCAGTGAATTTTCTCGGTGAAGGGTGGTTGTGTTGGGGACGTACGTTGGTGTGCGTTGACTACTTAAGTGGTGAGCAACTCTGATTGTCGATTATCCCGATTACTCGGCCGCCTCGCTGCCGCTTTCAGCCGCTAGGTCGTAGGTCACCGCACCGCGCAGGATGGTGTAGGCCACGCGTGCGCCGAATTCCTCCCCCTCGTACGGGTTGTTCTCCGACTTCGATGCCAGGCGCGTGGAATCGGATACCCACTGGTGTTCCGGATCAACGATGGTGAGGTTCGCTGGCTCTCCCACCGCAATCGGGCGGCCATGGCCGGGCAGGCGGGTGATCTCTGCCGGGCGTTCCGACATGACGCGGGCAACGAAGCGCCAGTCGGCCAGACCGGTGGCAACGAAGAGCTTGGCGATGACCGCCAGGGAGGACTCCAGACCCAGCATGCCCGGCTTGGCGTGCTCGAACTCGACGCACTTGTCTTCGCTGCCGTGCGGAGCGTGGTCGGTCGCCACGACGTCGATAAGCCCGTCGAGCAACGCCTGGCGCAGGGCCAGGGTGTCGGATTCCTCGCGCAACGGCGGGTTGACGCGGAAGACGCCGTCGTAAGTCACCAGCTTGTCATCGGTCAGCAGCAGGTGGTGCGGGGTCACCTCGGCGGTCAGCGGGATGCCCTGTTCCTTGGCCCACTTGAGAAGCTCCACGGTGCCCTTCGTCGAAGCGTGGCAGATGTGCATGCGGTTGCCATAGTCACGCGCGAGCAGTGCGTCGCGGGCGACGATGGATTCCTCGGCGACGCGCGGCCAGCCGCGCAGGCCGAGGCGGGCGGCGACCTCACCCTCGTGGGCGCTAGCGCCTTCGGTCATGCGGTGATCTTCTGCGTGCTGGGCCAGAAGAACGTCAAGGCCCTTCGCGTACTCCAAGGCACGTCGCATGAGCTGCGGATCCTGGACGCACTTGCCGTCATCGGAGAACATACGCACCTTGGCATCCGAGCGGGCCATCATGCCAAACTCGGTCAGGGTCTTGCCCTCGAGGCCTTTCGTGATGGAGCCAACCGGGTGGACATCGCACAGGCCACGTGCCTGCCCCTTGGCCCAGACGGACTCGGCGATGATCGGCTGATCCGTCACCGGTGACGTGTTAGCCATGGTGAACACTGCGGTAAAGCCGCCCTTGGCGGCAGCGCGCGAGCCGGTTTCGATGGTCTCGGTGTCCTCGCGGCCCGGCTCACGCAGGTGAACGTGCATGTCCACCAGCCCTGGCAGCAGCACGTTGCCGCCACCATCAATAGTGCGGTCCGCCTTGACCGCCGGGGTCACGCCCCCGGCGTCCCTGGCGTCACCGGCGTCAGCGGCAGCACCGATGGCTTCGATGACGCCATCCTTGATCAGGATGCTGGTGGGCTCACCCTCGCCATAGGGGCGAACGTTGGTGATGAGCAGAGTGCCGGCCGCGGGAGCAGAGAGCACGCCGGTGTCTGGATAAGTAGTCATGGATTCTTCAGCTCTCCTCGTTGCTAAGTGGGACATATCGATTTAGATACCGGCGTTCTCGCCGTTAGTGAGCAGCGTAAACAAAGCCGCCATGCGCACGTGGACACCGTTGTTAACCTGCTGGAGTACCGCGGTGTTGTCATAGTCAGCCACGGCGTAGTTGATCTCCATGCCGCGGACCATGGGGCCTGGGTGCATGATGATGGCGTCCTTCTTCATGGCCGCTGCGCGGTCCTTGGACAGCCCGTAGAGAGTGGCGTACTCGCGGTGCGAGGGGAAGAAACCGCCGTTCATGCGCTCTGCTTGCACGCGCAGCATCATGACGACGTCTGCCTTGGCAACCTCTGCATCGAAATCGTGGGAGACGCGCACCGGCCAGGTGTCGACGCCGAAAGGCAGCAGCGTCGGCGGGGCGACGAGCGTGACTTCAGCACCCAGCGTGGAGAGCAGGTCCACGTTGGAGCGCACCACGCGAGAATGCAGGCAGTCACCGACGATAGCCACGTTTAGACCTTCAAAACCGGTGCCGGCTGCCGAGCGATCCGCGCCCAGGTGCAGGCGCTGGCGCATCGTGACGGCGTCGAGAAGCGCCTGCGTGGGGTGCTGGTGGGAGCCATCGCCGGCGTTAATCACGCTCGGGCCCTGGCCGCCGGGCGCTACCCAGCTAGCTAGCTGCTGTGCCGCACCGGAGGAAGGATGGCGCATGATGATGGCGTCCGCCCCGATGGACGCCAAGGTCAACCCGGTGTCCTTGAGGGACTCGCCCTTCTTGACCGAGGACGTCGAAGCGGAGAGGTTAATGACATCCGCCGACATCCACTTGCCCGCCGTCTCGAAAGAGGAACGAGTGCGCGTGGAATTCTCATAGAACAGGGTAAAGACAGTACGACCGCGCAGCGTGGGCAACTTCTTGACCTCGCGGCCTTCTAGGGCCTCCCGGAAGCGGTCGGCCTCATCCATCAGACCGAGAATCTCCTCGGCGCTGTGGTCGGCGATGTTAATAAGGTGCTTCATTTATGCCTCCTTGCCGGGCTGTGCAGTGAAGCGGGTGAGAACGACGGCATCGCGCCCATCAATGTCGGCGTTGTACACGGTGACATCCTCATCCCGCGCGGTGGGGATGTTCTTGCCCACGTAGTCGGCGCGGATGGGTACCTGGCGGTGTCCGCGGTCCACGAGGACGGCGAGCTGGATGATGTCGGGGCGGCCGATGTCCGCGAGGGCATCGAGGGCGGCACGGATGGTGCGGCCGGAGTAAAGGACGTCGTCGACAAGAATGACGGTGGCGCCATCGATCCCGCCGTCAGGCACCGTCGTGGGCTGCAAGGCACGGTGCGGGCGGGCATATAAATCGTCTCGGTACAAAGTGATGTCGAGGGAGCCCCAGGGAATCTCCACCCCAGAGAATTCCTCAATCTTTTCGGCAAGGCGCTGCGCCAAAGGCACGCCACCAGAGGGAATGCCTAAGAGCAGGACTCGAGAAGAATCACTCGAATCTAGCGCCGTCTTTTCAATGATCTGGTGCGCGATGCGTGCGACAGTACGCGCGACGTCTGAGGAGCTCAGCAGCTCGTTGGACTCCGCGTGGGTGCCGGATTCACTCATCGTGACCTCCTTCCCCGCCTCACGGTGCGGTCTTTAAAGGATGTCGGACAATGGTTCAGTGGACTTGTCTATGCTTGAAAGCCAGCACTAACCATAGCACTCTTCACGCGTGCTTGGTACGCCCTCGCACCCCCGAATCTCCTGAGGCAGGTCTATAGACAGTGAGTTTCACTACCCAGCACGTTGTCCCCGCCCCGCGCGAAGACGTATGGCAGTGGCATACCCGCCAGGGGGCGTTTGCTCGCCTCACCCCACCTTTCGGTTTTATGACCCCGCTCCAACAAGCCGAGTCCTTGGCCGATGGAACCTCAATATTGGGCTTTCCCGGCGGCCTGAAATGGGTTGCCCGCCACGACCTCAGCCGCTACCAACCGCGGCGCTCTTTCGCGGATGTCTGTATCAACGCCCCCTTCCGTTCCCTAGCGAATTGGCGCCACGAGCACTTCTTTGAGGATCACCCGGAGGGCACGCTCATCACGGACAAGGTGGAGACCCGCATCCCCGCCGGAGCCCTGGAATCGATTTTCGCCTACCGCCAGCAGCAGCTCATCGAAGACTTTCGCTTTGCCCACAGGCTCGGCGCGCTCAACGCCGAGCCCCGCACGGTAGCGATAACCGGAACGCACGGGACGGTGGGCGCGGCTGTGGCTGCGCAATTGGGCACCCTGGGCCACACCGTCATCCCTTTGGTGCGCTCCAACCCCGGGCCTGGCGAGCGCCTCTGGCGCCCCCAGCTGCCGGCGAAGGACCTGCTGGAGGGCGTTGACGTTCTCATCCACTTGGCCGGCGAACCTATCTTTGGGCGTTTTAATTCCGCACACAAAGAGGCCATTCGGGATTCCCGCGTTGAACCTACCCGCCTACTGGCCCAGGTGGCTGCTGAGACCCCGTCCCTGACCGCCCTGGTGTGTGCCTCCGCCATTGGTATTTACGGCGCGGACAGGGGTGAAACGGAACTGACCGAGGAATTGGAGCGCGGCGAGGGTTTTCTCGCCGACGTCGTCGCCGACTGGGAGGCGGCGTGTGAGCCGGCGCGGGAGGCTGGGAAGCGCGTGGTTAACCTGCGTACCGGTATTGTGCAATCAGCCAATGCGGGGATCCTGCCGCTGCTACGAGGGCTGTTTTCCACTGGTCTTGGCGGCGCTTTTGGCAAAGGCACCATGTGGAATAGCTGGATTGCGCAAGATGATCTTTCTGACATGTTTGTCCGCGCCGCGCTCGACCCAGCCTGGCACGGCGTCATCAACGCGGTCTCCCCCACTCCGGTGCTCAACCGCGATTATGTTGATGCCCTTGGTTCCTTGCTCCACCGCCCCACCATCATTCCGATTCCCAGCGTCGGTCCGGCGCTGCTGCTAGGCAAGGAAGGTGCGCGTGAGCTTGCACTGGCTAACCAAAAGGTTCTGCCCACGCGCGCGGAAGCGCTCGGCCATACTTTCCGATATCCCGAGATCGCTCCAGCGCTTGCCCACGAGCTGGGCGGGGAAAAACTCTTCGAGGACCCCACCTGCGCACCCCAGGAAGACGGCTCCGGTAGTGTCGGGGCCGGAAAAGATTAAGAAGAATGTAGCGAAGTGAGTAGAAGAATTGACTGACACCACTAATCACGACGAAGCGCAGCAGCGCCAGCTGCAGCCCGATACTCCGATTGAGGAGGTCACACTCGAGCGCATTGCGGAGATCTTTAAGTCAGAAGGCTTGGAATACCGCATCGAAGAGCAAAAGACGCAGGACGGCCAGACGGTCAACCTTTTGCGCACCGGCTTCTCGAACGCCGCCATTGCCTTCCAGCTGGTTGGCTCCTCCCTCATCGTTGATTCCGTGTGGCGCGGTTCTGTGCCCGCCTCCGAGGGCCCGGCGCTCCTCATGCACATCAACGCCTGGAACCAGGATCACTTCACGCCGACGTTCCGCTTCTTTGAGGCTCCGGACAACGCCTTGGCAGTCTCCGGTGCGCGCGATCTCGACCTGACCCACGGCGCTTCCCGCAACCAGTTAGGCGCGTTCGTCATGTCCACCCTGGATGCCGTGTTGCAGTCCTTCGAGTGGATTGAACAGCAGTACCCGCAGCTCGTCACCTGGAAGGAGCACAACCATGACTAATCCTGCGACTACCCCCGCCGAGGATCCGCACGCACTGCCGGAGGTCACCCTCGACCGCATCATTGAGGCAATGAAGACCTTCGACATCGAACTCGAGCCGGTCACCGGCCGCGACGACGCCGCCACCGCCAACCTCAACGGCCTGCCGTGCATGTTCGCTGTGCTGGAAAGCGTTGCCATCGTGCGCTGCGATGTGCCAACGGACGTCAACTACGCCAAGGCCGACGCCGGCCTTTTCCTCGCGGCTAACCAGATCAATTCCGTGGCTATGGGGGCCCGCGCCGTCATTGCTGACTTCGACGGCATGCTGCTCGTGCGCACCGAGGCCGATATTCCGTGCGCGGCCGGCATGACCGACGAACAACTCGCGGCCGCGCTGCGCGCCTCCGTGGATGGTGTCATCAACGCCCAGAACGCCATGGTCGCCGCCGCCGAGGAAATGGCCAAGCTCGGTTCCGAATCTGCTGCACAGGCGGGCGAGGGAGCTGAGGGCGCGCAGGGTGAGCAGCAGTGACCGATCTCCACGTGGTTGAGCCGGTCACCATTGACCGGCTGGCGCAGTTGTGCGAGCTTATCGATGCCGACTACGCGCTCATCGAAGCTGCCCCCGAGGAAGGCGACGCTCCTGGTGCCGGCGACGACAACGCCCCCGCGCGCCGCGTCCTGCAGACCGGTGTGCCGCATATCGCGGTGCACTGTGACCTCGACGCGGAAGGCGACGTATTGAGCGCCTTCGCCTCCTGGGAAGGCACGCTTCCCGCGCACCTCGAACACGACGTTGCTGCTGCCGTGGCGGAGCTGAACTGGGCCAGCGTGGCGCCCACCTTGAACTTCCTCGTCGAAGAGGACGCGAAGGGCAACGCGGAGATCCACCTAGGCGCCAACCGCGCCATGGCCGTGGGCGAAGGTTTGTCCTTGGCCCAGCTGGGGCATTTCCTGCTGAGCTCGCTCGCCAGCTTCGCGGAGATTTTCGACGTCGTGGCGCAGCGTTTTCCCCAGGCGGTCACCTGGAACGAGGAGGAGCAAGCATGAACCACAACGCTAGCGAAGGCACCGATCCTTTCGACATCCTGTCTGGGTCTCCGCTGCCCGCCGTCAGCCGGGACAGCGTGCTGAGCGTGCTCAACGGTACGGAACTAGATATGGCGGCCACCGCGCACCCGGAGGACCCCACTGCGGCGGTTGCCCGCCTCAATGACCTTGATTGGGTTATCACCGTCGACGATGGCCTCGTGCGCATAGAATGCGTGCTGCCGACGCAGCTCGACGCGGACATGCTCCCGATCTTCCACGTCTTGTGCAACGAGTTCAATTCCAGTGCCTTCGATGGGCGCGCGATCGTTGGCCTCGTTGAGGATGAGGTGGAGCTGCGTGGTGATGCCTGCTTCGTCACCACGGCGGGTCTGAACGAGGACCAGCTCTTCCACGCCCTCAACCTGGGAATTATCAATGCCCAGGAAGCGCTGTTGTCCGTCCTCGATAGTTTCAACGCCGCCGCCCGTGAGCTCGCCAGCGACGTCGATGAGGCACAGAGCGACTAGTTCTTAGTCGGCGTCCTCGATGCGCTGGCGCTCCACCTCCGGGTCGAAGTCGGGCGCCGGCCATTCGAGGTCAAGATGGCGTAGGAGATCCACGATGAGGAACTTCAGCGCCATGCGGGCGTATTTCTTGTTATCGGTAGGAATGACATACCAGGGCGCATAGTTTTCATCCGTGCGCTGGATGGCGTCCTGGTAGGCCGCCATGTACTTATCCCAATAGGCGCGCTCCTCCACATCGGCGGGATCGTATTTCCAGAACTTGTCTTCCCGCTCCGTGCGCTCCAGCAGATTCTCCTTCTGGGCTTCCTTGGACAGGTGTAGGAAGATCTTGATGACCTTGACACCCTTCGCTGTCAGGTCGAGCTCATAATCCCGGATAGCCTCGATGCGGCGGTCCACTTCTTCTTCGTCGACCCACTCGTGCACGCGCTGAATGAGGACGTCTTCGTAGTGGGAGCGGTCAAAGGCCACAATCTGTCCCGGCTGCGGGTCGTGCTTGCGGATGCGCCACAAGAAGTCATGTTCCAGCTCTTCCTCGGTGGGCTTTCCGAAACCAACCGTGGTGGTTCCCTGCGGGTCGAAGGTGCTGAGCACGTGGCGAATAGCACCGCCCTTGCCCGAGGTATCCATTCCCTGCAACACAATGAGCACCGCTGGGGCGTCCTCACCATAGCTGCGACCGTTGGCAAAGAGCCGCTCCTGCAGTTCATAGAGCTCGTCATCGTACTTGGTGAAACGGGCATCGAGCTCGTCCTTGTCACCGTCGAAGCCGGGGGTTGCGGAGGCATCGACCGAGTCGATCTGAAAATTCTTGCCTGCGCGCAGGGAGAGCGCGTCTTCAATCTTGAACTTCGCCATGGGTCCACCTTACCCAGGCAGTGTTTTAAGCGCCCAGCGTGGAAAGACCGCGCAGCAGAGCACTCAGCGCTCCCAGGCTAGCCAGCGCCAGCGACAGCGTGTGGGCTTTCTCCCGCGAGACGTGCCCGGCGATCTTCTTGCCTACAAGGATGCCGACGCACATGCCGATTATTCCGCAAGGCCACACCAGCCAGTGCAGGCCCTCGAAACCGCCGGAGCCCAGGAAGTACTTCGTCAGAACAGAGGACAATCCGCCGATGACAAAGCAGGGTTGCAGGGTCGCGGCGAGGATTGACTTAGGCCACCGCGCAGCCTGGGCGTACACGGTGATGACGGGGCCGGCGACGCCGGCCAGGGTATTGGTAAAACCGCCCAAGATACCCGCGGAGATCGCGGGCCCCGTCCCCCGCATCTCTGGGACGAATTTGCGGCCGAAGACCACCACGCCCAGCGCGATCAACAAGGCGGCGCCCACGAGCACCAATAACGCCGAGGTATCGATGCGCGCGATAAGCAGCGCCGCCGGGATTGAGCCGAGGACCATGAAGGGGCCGATGCGCAGCCACTTATCCCACGCCACATTCTCGCGCATCGAATAGGTCGTGAGGATGGCGTTAATGCAGGCCAAAACGTTGATGACCATGATGCCTTCCACGGGGCCGAGGAAGAGCGTCAAGATGGGCCCGCCAATGAGGCCCAACCCCATGCCGGAGACTCGCTGCAGGCAGGAGCCCACTATGACGGTAACGAGGACGACGAAAGGTATTGCCAGTACAGACATGTCTCCTTAGCCTCGGTAGCGTTCCATCACGGCGGCCGCAACGTGCTCTGGGAACATGCCCGTGACATCACCGCCGTACTGTGCCACCTGCTTGCATAGGGAGGAGGAGATATAGCCGTACTTTTCATCAGTGAGCAAGAAGACCGTATCGATTCCGGAAAGGCGCCGGTTCATCTGTGCCATCGGCAGCTCATACTCATAGTCCAAGGAGGAGCGCAGGCCTTTGACAATGGTGTCGATGCCATGGGCACTGGTGTAGTCCACGAGCAGGCCGCCCCACCAGTCCACCTGGATCTCTGGCGCGACGGTACGGCGGATGAGATCCACGCGCTCCTCCACGCTAAATAGCCCGGATGGCTTATCGGGGTTTCCCGTCACCAGCACCGTGACCTTGTCAAACAATTCGCTGGCGCGGTTGAACACGTCAACATGGCCTAGCGTGATGGGGTCGAAAGATCCCGGGCAGACGGCGTGGGTGGGCATGGCTAATCCTCCTTGATTTCGGTCATGGCGGTGTCTTCGCTACCCGCGTTGTCGCTGTAGTCGCTGTCCTCAGCGCGGTGATAAATCGCCATATCAAAACGCGCGATGCCGAAGGTCCGTTTCTTGAGCTTCTGGCCGGTGGGCTCAAAGCCTTCCGGCCACTGTGTCTGTGGGGAATCCACATGGCGTTCGATGACGACGATTGCGGCATCATCCAACACCGGTTCGATCGCGGCCAACAGCCCATCCACATCATCGAACTCATAGGGAGGATCCGCGAGCACCATATCGAAATACCCGCGCGGGGCGGTCGCTAGATAGGACGAGGCCTTCATCTCGCGTACCTCGACGCGCGGGTGCTTCACCACCCCTATGTTGTGCCGGATGATCTTCACCGCCGCGGGATTGTTTTCCACCAAGACCACTTCCTCAGCGCCGCGGCTGGCTGCCTCCAGACCTAAGGCACCGGACCCAGCAAAAAGGTCCAGCACGCGGGAGTCGATGAAACCCCAACGCACGTTCAACGATGAGAAAAGGCCCTCGCGGGCACGGTCAGAGGTAGGTCTAGTCCCGGCTTCCGGCACCTTGATGGTGCGCCCCCGGGCCTCCCCAGCGATGATTCTGGTCATGGCCTCTACCCTATCTCCCCACAGCTGCGCGCGGTGACTTGCCTAGTTCTTCTCCAAAAACTCCTGCTCATCCGCACTCAAATTGTGTGTCAACTCCTCCGCTAGCTCGGGATTGCGCTCCACCAATGCGGCAGCATCAGCATGCGTGCGCTCAACAATGTCCCTATCATGGCTGAGATCCAGCAGCTTCAGAGTGCGTTTGGTGCCAGATTGCAGCGTTCCTAGGATGTCCCCTTCGTGGCGCTGCCGAAGATCCAGCTCCGCCAAATCAAAACCGGACGGCGTATCAGCTATGGCCTGGATGCGCCGGTAGGACTTACTGTCGGGCTCGGCGGTGGTATGCAGCAAGCACACGGAGTCGTTACCACCGCGCCCCACGCGCCCACGCAACTGGTGCAACTGCGAGACGCCAAAATTCTCCGATTCGCGGATGAGCATCACGGTGGCGTTGGGCACGTCGACGCCAACCTCGATGACGGTCGTCGCCACGAGGACGTCGATTTCCCCGCGGGCGAAGCGCTCCATGACCTCATCCTTATCGGGCATTTTGCCGTGGAGCATCTCCACCCGCAGACCCCGCAGCGGCAGGTTGCGCAGCTGTACGGACATCGTTTCCACGCCGCCCTCTCCTTCAATCCGCGGGCAGACGATATAGGCCTGGTGCCCCTTTTCTACCTCTTCGCGGATTCTTTCGATAGCGCGGCGCACCCATTCCGGTTTCCATTCGGGCACCACCGCGGACAAAATGGGCTTTCGCCCGCCAGGCAGCTCCTTGAGAGTGGACACGGCCAAATCACCGAAGACGGTCATGGCAATCGTGCGCGGGATCGGTGTCGCCGTCATGACCAGCAGGTGGGGACTCGTGCCCTCCCGGGTCTTGGTGCGCAGGCTATCGCGCTGCTCCACGCCGAAACGGTGCTGCTCATCCACGATGACGAGGCCCAAGTCAAAGAACTCCACCGTGTCTTGGATGATGGCATGCGTTCCGATGACGATATCGGCCTCGCCGGAGACAATCTCCAGCAGCGCCTGCCGCTTCTCCGCCGTCTTCATCGAGCCGGTCAACACGGTGACGGTGACTCCTTCGGGAACGCTGGCGCTAATCGACGCCCCATGCTGCGCCGCCAGCACCTCCGTCGGCGCGAGAAGGGCGGCCTGCTTACCGGCGTCGACCGCCTGCAGCATGGCACACGTGGCCACCAGGGTCTTGCCCGAGCCCACCTCGCCCTGCAGCAGACGCATCATGGGCGCGGTGCCACACAGGTCCGCGTCGATCTCCGCGATGACGCGGCGCTGGCCCGCAGTCAGTTCAAAGGGCAGCTCGCTGAGCAGTTCGTCGCGGTAGCCCTCCAAAATCGCTGGCATCGGGGTTGCCGTACGCGCCTTGACATCGCGCTGGCGCAGGGCCATAACCAGCCCAATCGACAGCGCCTCATTGTATTTCAAACGTTGGATGGCGCGTTCGGGCCCGTGCTCACCCGGTTCGTGGATCTCGCGGACGGCTTGGTCCAGCGTCACCATCATGCGGTAGTCCAGTGGCTCCGGAATCGAAGGCGTGTGTTCCAGCACCTTGTGGATAGCACCCATGATGTACCACGACGTCACCTTCCCGCTGGCTGGGTACACGGGGATCCACTCGCGCTGCAGGAAGGTCTCCAGCGACCCGAATTGGGAGAGCTTCTTCAGCGAGCCCGTCCCCTGCCCGGACGTGCTATCCAGCAAGGATTCCTGATAACGGCCGGGGTCGAGGATGAGGAAGTCAGGGTGCTGCAGGCTGGGGTATCCCCGAAAGTACTTCAGCTTGCCAGACAGCATGACGCGCATGCCGCGCCCCAGCACGCGCTGCACGTAATGCGCGTTAAAGAATGAGGCTTGGACTCCACTATCCATGTAGAGGATAAAGACCATGGCTTTGGAGGTGTGCTTGACGCGGACATCCTCAATGACACCGGTGATGGTGACGTGGTCACCGTCCTCGGCACCGCCGAGGCCGACGTCCTTGTTGTGGCGGATGTAGTCGCGTGGATAGTGGCTGAGCAGCTCCCCGCACGTGGTGTACCCGAAGGCGCGCTTGATTGCTGAGGCATCCTTCTTTGCCAGAATCTCCGTCAGCGCACGGTCATCCTGCCACCCCAGCATGGCTTACTCCACCCCGATCTCGGTACGCAGCCCGGGAACCCGCAGCACCACCACGTCGACGCCCAAGAGCTGCGCCAGCTCGTCCTCATCGATCTCTAGTCCGGTGAGCACGGTGATCTGCTCCCCGCCGTAGGCCAATTGGCTGCAGCACGACGCCACAATCCCGTCGATGGATTCTGTATCCGGATGCACCACCCGCATCGAGCGTGCGGCATCCGCCATGGTGGCCACTGCCTCGGCGGTGTGGGTGGAACCCGGTGAGTAGACCGACAGCGCGGCGAGCCCGGAGACGAGGGAATCAGTCGGGATAAGCGTGGCTGTGCCGGGCGCACCGCCGTAGCCGTTGGGCAAGAAGAGATCACCCGCCTTCGCGGCGCGAGGGCCGTCGCCGGGCTTGACGGTATCCGCCCCGGCCTTTTCAAAAAGCTCGCGGGCGGCTCCTTCGGGCACTGCGGCGAAGATTCGCCGCCCGGCACGATCGATGGCCTGCATTTCGCCGGCCGCTGTATCTCCGGCGGAGGGAAGCACCTCGAGGCGCAGGTTACTGACTTTTCCGAGGCCATAGGCTTGTTCGATGACCGCACCGGCTTGGGAGCTATGGATGTGCACGCTCGCAGAATCCTCCGTGGCTCGCGCGATGACGAGGCTATTGCCCAACGGGTTGAGGGCCTCCTCGATCTGGGCGAGGTCTCCCTCGAAGAAGAAGATGACTTCAATCTCCGGGCCGGCCCCAGGCTGTGGCGCGGCACAGTTCTCTCCGTGAGACGGCAGCGATTCGCTCTGCGTGGGCTCTGCCCCTACAGTCTCTATAGCCACAGGTTCGGGGACGGTGTCTTCACCGGTGAGCTGGGCCAGCAAGCATTCCAACAAGATGACGAAGCCTGCTCCGCCGGCGTCTACGACACCGGCCTCGCGCAGCGCCGGCAGCTGGGAAGGAGTCTCCGCTAAGGCTTGCCGGGCGGCGTCGACCGCCGCGACCACAATACCGTGCAGTTGCGCGCCGGACTCCTCGGCGGCCTTACTAGCAGCGGCGGCCGAGGCACGCAGCACGGTGATGATGGTGCCTTCCACTGGGGAGGCCAGAGCACGGTCGACCAGCGTGACGGCCAGCGAGAGGGCATCCGCCAAGACCGAACCATCCACCCGCGAATCCGTCGTGGCGTCAGCCACCCCGCGCAATACCTGGGACAGCACCATCCCGGAGTTGCCGCGCGCTCCGCGTACCGAACCGATGGCCAGGGCTTCAGCCACGTCCATCTCGCCTTTATCGGCCTCCGCCAGGGCAGATTCCATGGTGTGCGCCATGTTGGATCCCGTGTCAGAATCGGGCACCGGGAACACGTTGAGGGCGTTAATCTCGGCGCGGCGGCGCTGTAGCTCCTTAACGGTTCGCGCGGCCCACTCGTGCAGGCCACGGGCATCCAACTCGGCGGGATAAGACATGTTGGTTAGTCTACAAGCGCCAGTCCACTGTCGAGACGCCACGGGCCTCTAAGGCCGCATTCGCCCGGGAAAATGGACGCGATCCGAAGAAGCCGCGTCGTGCTGACAGGGGTGAAGGATGCGGGGAGGTGATGCACTCCGTACCCGGCAGGAAGGCCTGGCAGGTTTGGGCATCGCGCCCCCACAAAATGGCCACGATATCGCGCCCCGCCAACGCTCTGATGGCGGCCTCCGTAATCGCTTCCCAGCCCATCCGCCGGTGCGAGCCGGCCTGGCCCGGGGCCACGGTAAGCACCCTGTTCAGCAGCAGCACGCCCTGGTCGAACCACGCCCGCAGGTCCCCATCCGCGCGACCGTCGATCCCGAGGTCATCGTGAAGCTCGACGTAGATATTCTGCAACGAGCGGGGAGCCGGCACCCCGGGGCGCGTAGAAAAGGACAAGCCCATGGCATGGCCCGGGGTGGGATAGGGATCTTGGCCCACGATGAGGACACGTACGTCGTCGAGGGGCATCGACAAGGCAGCGAAGACGTCCTCGGCCGGGGGCAGAAAGTCTTGGCCGATCTGCTGCTCAAGGCGCGGCAGATTCTCCTCCAGCGCCTGCCGGATGTGGGGCATCCACGAATAGTGAATACGAGAGGTATCGATGTGGCTCACGCAAATCCCTCCCAGCCCTCGCGATAGCGAGGCTCCTCTCCGCTGATGGTGACACCGGTACCGCGCATCACCCGGCCTACTTCCCGGAACCCAGAGGGAGCGGCCTTGTACGTGGTGGCCAACAGCGTGTGATCCTCCCCTCCCGTTAGGACCCATTCCCACGGATCGATATCAAGCACCGCGCCGGCAGCAGCTAGGAGCGGATCCGGGGCAATGGCTGCGCGGTCGAGGTCGATGCGCACCCCGGAGCGTTGTGCCAGATGCCCCACATCACGCACTAAGCCATCCGAATTATCTGTCATCGCGGTCGACCCCGTTGCCCGAGCGATAACCCCACGCCCTGGGCTCAGGGTGGGTGCACAGTGGGCGTCGATCAGCGGCCACAGCTCCTCTAGTTCCGGGGGCAGCGCGCGGCCAAAGCGCTGAAGCAGAGCAAGGCCCGCTCCGGAGTACCCAATCTTGCCGTGCGCCACCAGCTTTTGGCCCGCGCGTGCTCCATCTAGGGTCAGCGGCGCCCCACTTCCTCCCAAGGAGCCCATCGCCGTGACATTGATGACTAAGCTGTCGCTGCGGGTAAGGTCGCCGCCGACCAGCTCTGCGTTATAGACCGCGCAGCGCTCAGCGATGCCCTGCGCAATCCCCCGCACGAAATCCACCGGGGTTTCCCCTGGGGCGGCAATAGCCAGCAGTGCTGCGGTGGGCCGGGCACCCATCGCCTCGATATCGGCGAAATTACGCACGATGGCCTTCTGCCCGATTTCTGCGGCAGTCGACCAATCCCGGCGGAAATGCCTGCCTTCCACCATCATGTCTGTCGCTGCCACCGTGCGGGAATTGGGCGCTGCCGGGTACAGCACCGCGGCATCGTCACCGTTGAGCGCGCTCGGGGCAGCGGTGACAATCTCATGGATGACTTGCCGCTCACCGGCTTGGTCGAGGGTATGCGATAAACCCACCGTCACGGACTCCTTTGTGTTGCGCGGGCCACGCACTGTACGCGTGCGCACCGTCCACGTTCGTTCTTCCTGGACTATCAGCGATAGGATAAGCCCCTATGGATACCCAATTTAACCGCACCGCAATCTACGTCTCACTCGGGATCGCCATCGCGATGGTCTTCGCGGTGATTTTTGGGGCAAAATACGTCTTCACCACCGCTGCCCAGCAACCGGTGGCGCTGCCTCCCACCCCATCTGAGGCGGCGGATTCCCCCGAGTGCGCCGCCGTGGTCGATGCGCTGCCAGACAAACTACTGGGGTACCCACGCGTCGATCTTGTCGAGCCAGCTCCCGCGGGTGCTGCGGCGTGGGCGAAGAGCTCGGAGGACAAGATAACGCTGCGCTGCGGTGTTGACTTGCCGCAGCAATTTACTGAGTATTCCCAGACCGTCGAGGCCGACGGCGAATCCTGGCTGCAGGTCGTCGACGCCACTCCCGGCTCGAATCTCACGACGTGGTACAGCACCAAGCGCGTTCCCGCCGTCGCGGTCACCACCACCTCCGACAACGCGCGCGACGACGCCCCGGAGGGTCTCGGTGATGCTCTCGACCACTTGGAACAGAAACAGCAACAGCCCAATGCCGCTCCGCTATCGCAGCTGAAGGCGGGCCCGGATTCCATGTGCAGCCGGCTGGAAAAGGCCCTGCCGGAGACCCTCGCGGAGGGCTACTCGCGCCGCGAGGATGTCGGTGACAAGAACACCTGGGTCTACAGCGCGCCGGGCCAGGAAGAGATCGTCGTGCGTTGTGGTGTGGCTGCACCGGAGAACTACCGTGCAGGTGTCCAGCTTCAGCAGGTCAATGACGTGCCCTGGTTCGAGGACACCACCCTGGCGGAGGGCACCACGGCCGGCACGTGGTTCGCGCTCGGCCGGGCGGAGGATCTCGCGCTGTCTGCTCCGCAGGAGGCAGCCAATTCCGCGCTGGTGCGGCTGAGCGACGCCCTCGTGGCCGCCACCCCTTCCCAGTAGCAACCGCGGCCTGCTCCTCTACCGCCTGCCCTTCGCACTCAGCTGAGGGACTAGGCGGGCTAAGGACTAGGAACGCGCGAGCGCGGTTTGGATGAGGGTATCCAGCAGCTCGGCATAGCCCACACCCACGGCGGCGAATACCTGGGGGTACATCGAGATGGGTGTGAAGCCGGGGAAGGTGTTCACCTCGTTGATGCAGTAGGAATCCTCGCTGACGAAGAAATCCACGCGGGACAGGCCGGCAGCGCCCAGAGCACGGAAAGCCTCAATAGCGCGCTGGCGGAGCTCAGCGGTTAGTTCATCGCTCAACGGCGCAGGGATTTCCGCCGAAACGCCCTCGTCGATGTACTTGGCATCGAAGTCATAAAAGCCTTCTTCGGACTCCGTAGTGCCCAAAAGTTTGGCGGGAACGGAAGCCTGGAGGCTACCGTCTGGGTGCTCGAGGACGCCCACTTCCACCTCTGCACCGCGAATTTCCGGCTCGACAAGGACCTTCTCGTCGGACTCGTAGGCTAGGGCCAGCGCGTCCGCGAAATCCTCCCACGCCGAAACCTTGGACACACCGATGGAGGAACCACCGCGCGCCGGTTTCACAAAGACAGGCAGGCCGAGGCGCTCCTTTTGGGCGTCGCTCAGCGTGGCTTCCCCAGTGAGCACCTCCTGGGGCGCCACAGGCAGACCTTCCGCAACCAGCAGCTTCTTGGTGAACTCCTTGTCCATGCCCACGGCCGAGGCCAGCACGCCCGCGCCCACGTAAGGGATGCCGGAGAGCTCGAAAAGCCCCTGGACCGTCCCATCTTCACCGTAGGGTCCATGGAGAACCGGCACAATGACATCCACTTCGGTGTAGTGCTCATGGCGAGTGACGTTGTGGATGCGTCCGCGCGTGGCGGGGTTGAGGGAAAGCGCCAGCTCATCGTGCAGCTCTACCTCGGGCAGGCGCCCATCTACGATGCCGAGGCCCTCCCGACTGCCCTGAGTCCAGGTGCCCTCTCGCGTGATGCCGATCGGCACAACCTCATACTTGTCCGGGTCAAGGTGCTCCATGATTGCGCCGGCGGAGATGCACGACACTGAATGCTCGGAGCTGCGCCCGCCGTACACTACGGCCACGCGCACAGGATTCGCTTCAGTCATACCGAGCAACTTTACTCGGCTTTACTCAGCTTTCTTGGTGCGACCCATCAGAGCCACGATCATGTCGTCGACAGTCACGCCGCGGTGGCACACACCGAAGACCGCTTGGGTAATAGGCATCTCTACGCCCGCGCGCTGCGCCAGCCTAAAGATGGAATCGGAAGAGATAACGCCTTCCGCTACCTGGCCATTGGTGGCGGCTGTGGCTTCCTCCAGGGTGCCGCCCTGGCCGAGGCGGTAGCCAAAGGTGCGGTTGCGGGACAACGTCGAGCTACAGGTTGCCACGAGGTCACCCATACCAGCCAGACCAGAGAAGGTGAACGGGTCCGCTCCCAGCTTCACGCCGAGACGAGTAATCTCCGCGAGACCTCGAGTAATGATGCTGGCCATGGTGTTGTTTCCCAGCCCCTTACCCGCAGCCATGCCGCAGGCAAGTGCAATCACGTTCTTGCAGGCACCGCCAATTTCCGCGCCGATAACATCGGTGTTGGTATAGGGCCGGAAATAGGGTGCTGCGGCGGCATGCTGGACAGCCTTGGCACGGTCGGCGTCGCGGCACGCGATAACCGTAGCTGCCGGCTGCTCCTGGGCCACCTCCTTGGCCAAGTTGGGCCCGGAGAGCACCGCAATGCGGTCGGGGGAAACACCGGCGGCATCGGCAATCACCTCGCTCATCAGGCTGAGCGTCGACTTCTCCACGCCCTTGGAAATCGATACTAAAGTTGCATCCTCCGGCAGCAACGGCGCCCATTTTTCCAGGTTGGACCGCAAGGTCTGCGAGGGGACGCCGAAAATGACGATGTCCGCACCCTCCAGCGCATTAGCTGGATCGGTGGTAGCGCGGATGGAGGCGGGCAACGGAAGATCTGGGAGATAATCCGGGTTCTCGTGGCGTGCATTGATGGCCTGGGCTAGCTCTTCACGGCGCGCCCACAAGCGGACGTCATTGCCGGCATCGGCAAAAACCTTTGCCAGCGTAGTTCCCCACGAGCCCGCACCCAATACTGCTACGTTCACTATGTGCCACCTCACTGTAGATTCCCGGTATATCGGCTTTCCCCATTAAAGCACGCTCGGCATTAAAGCACGCTCGGCGCGTAAGACTGCATCGCGGCAGTGAGTGGAGGAAAATGGAAAAGGTTAGAAGCTACTGGCGCAAAAGGAGCAGCATGCCCAAGGCAAAGAACATGCACGAGACGGACAAAGACATCAAATCCGAGGTCTTTATTTCTGGCCGACA
The DNA here is from genome assembly GCF_001815785.1 of Corynebacterium sp. HMSC056F09. NCBI lineage: Bacteria > Bacillati > Actinomycetota > Actinomycetes > Mycobacteriales > Corynebacteriaceae > Corynebacterium > Corynebacterium sp. HMSC056F09. The sequence goes on along the minus strand of NZ_KV821885.1, from coordinate 1,479 downwards.
CCAAGAAGTGCCCGTCGATCCGGCCGATGAGTTTAAGCGCACGACCCTGGCCGCCGGTGCGGTTCTCTGGCGCGGTGACCCGCACGATCCGGAAGTCGCCCTCATTCATCGCCCGCACTATGACGATTGGTCACTGCCCAAGGGCAAGGTGGATCCGGGCGAATCCCTTCCTGTTACCGCCGCGCGCGAGATCCTCGAGGAAACCGGTTATACCGTGCGCTTGGGCAAACTCATCGGCAAAGTAGCTTACCCAGTACAGGGCCGCACCAAGGTGGTCTACTACTGGCTGGCGCGAGTGCTCGATGGCGAATACACCCCGAATCAGGAAACCGACGAGCTGCGCTGGATGAAGATCGATGATGCCTGCGCACTGCTCTCTTATGACGTTGATGCACAGGTCTTGGCCAAGGCAAAGAAGCGCCTGCGCCTCGCACCAACGACCCGCGTTCTCTACGTGCGCCATGCCCGCGCGCACCAGCGCCGCACCTGGGAGGGTGATGATGACCTGCGCCCGCTGGATAAGAAGGGGCGCCGCCAGGCGGAGATGCTCGTGCCGATGCTCACGCCTTTCCATCCGACCGCCATTTATAGCGCCCCGCCGCAGCGCTGCCAGCACACCGCTGCCCCGCTGGCCGATGAACTCGGCATGGACATCGCCGTTAACAAAGCATTCGGCGATGATGTCTTTGCTGAATCACCTGAGACCGCCCGCGCCGCCTTTCAGCGCGTGGTCGACGGCGGCGGCGTTCCGGTCATCGTCAGCCAAGGGCTGACAATCCCCGGCATCATCGAGTCCTATGCACCGAAGTTCATTCAAGAGCCGATCGAAGAACTCAAGTTCAAGAAAGCTTCGGTGTGGGTTCTTTCCTTCAACGACGGTGAGCTTACGGGCGCAGACTATCTAGCTAGCCCGCTGCCGGTGCGATAAGCACTACATCGCCACTTCACTAGGTATCTTTCACCGCCCTGCTGTTCTATTCCCACCGCACAGCAGGGCGGCGCTGCATAGCGCGGGTGAACAGGACCATCCCCAAAGCCCAGATCGGGTAGGCGGCAAGGAAGCCGACGATGGGGATAAATACGACAAAGCTCGTGATGAGGGAACAGACCAGAATAAAGAGCAGCGACTGCCCAAGATTCTCCATGATTAGGTCGAGGGCCGCTCGGAAGCAGTCCATGAGAGGCTTATCGGGGTTATCAGCCTTGATCACGGGCGCTGGCCACAGGAGCGCATAGAGAATCAGTCCGGGGAAGCCACCCGCAATAGATCCGAGCGTTACCAAAATAAAGAAGCAAGCATAGACACCGGCGCAACCACTCAGCTGCGCAAACCTAAAGTAGTCGCGGAAGGTGACCTTCTCCCCATCAGCGATCTTCCGGGAACCATTGAAGAGGTTCGCCATCATCCAGCAGAGATAAGCGTAGGCGGCTAGCGCCATGACCACCATAGGGCCTGGCCCCCGGAAAGTAGACACGTCG
>NZ_KV821884.1:0-207 GCF_001815785.1 Corynebacterium sp. HMSC056F09 | reverse complement strand
TGAGGTTACCCTCGTTTAGTGGACACCCTATTTGTACGGATCTTGTGTCCGTAAGAGAGGATGTTCATTGTGAGTCAACAGCGCAAGAAGTACACGCCTGAGTACCGGCGTGAGGCCGCGAACCTGGTAATCGAGTCAGAGCGCCCGATTGCCCATGTGGCTAAAGAGATTGGTGTTTCCGCCGGGCTTTTAGGCCGGTGGGTCAAA
>NZ_KV821883.1:0-21758 GCF_001815785.1 Corynebacterium sp. HMSC056F09 | reverse complement strand
ACCCCACCGATCTGTCGCAAACAAATGCCCCTGCCACTGTTCCCGACTACTCCACGGATCAAAATGCCGCTTGTCCAAAACAAAAGCACCGAACGAGCACCCCGCGCTTATAGCTGTTTGAAAAATATCGAGCAAAATCGGCCCAGAGCGCTTAGTAACTTTCGAAAACTTAACCTCGTCAGCCTTTGTGAAATTGTTTTGTTCACGACATGCCTTAATCTCCCGCGAGAGGAAATCAGGATCCTTCGTGCGCACAGCCGCAACAACGAAATGCTTCCCTAAAGTACCTTTACTTCCAGCTTCATCGACAAAGTAGACGGCACTTTCTACAGTCAGCGGCAAACTCACCTGAGGAGGAACGGAACCTCCTTGGCGAGCGGAAGAACTTGCTTGATAGCTTGTCACAGCTGAGATTATATCGCCGCACATGGACGTTAAGTACGGCTTAAGTTAAAGGCTACAAACGAACCCGGTATGCGAAAAAGGTGATGGCCCGCGCCTCGGGGGGTGTGCGCGGGCCATCGGTAACCCGGCATCGGGGGGGTGCGCCGGGGCAGGCCGCACTGTATATCGGGGCCTTGCACATCACATTATGACATGCGAGGGAACAGATGACAACAGCGAGCGACAACATTCCTTGAGATCCCTAACACCGTGCCGATACACTCCCGATTCTTCCTGCTAAGAGGTTACGATGAGCAGGGTAACTCGCACACAGACGGCAGGCCTTCCTCGATGACCGGTACCCCTTTTCCCACTGACGGCGCCACCCGCGCGGCCGCGTTTTTCGACTTGGATAAAACGATCATCGCCACATCCTCTGCCTATGCCTTCGGCCGCGAGTTCATGCACAACGGGCTCATTACCCATGCCGAGGCACTGCAGCTGTCCTTAGCCAAGGCCAGCTATATGCTCGCCGGCCACAGCAGCGAGCACATGGACACCACCCGCGATCAGCTCGCCGCCATGGCCGCCGGCTGGTCAGTCCAGGAGGTCCACGACATCGCGGTGGAGACCATGCACACAGTGGTCACCCCTGCCATTTATGCGGAGGCACGCGCGCTTATCGACGCCCACCGCGCCGCCGGCCACGAGGTGGTGATCATCTCGGCGTCGGCAAGCGTGCTGGTCGAGCCCATCGCGCAGGAGTTGGGCATCGAACACGTCGTGGCCACCGAGCTGGCCGAGGAAGACGGCTGCTTCACCGGAGAGATACTGTTTTATTGCAAAGGCGCCGCAAAAGCCGAGGCATTGGCACGCATTGCTCAGGAGCTCAACGTCGACCCCGACGTATCTTTTGCCTACTCCGATTCCGCCACGGACATCCCGATGCTGGAACAAGTTGGCCACCCCGTGGCCGTGAACCCGGACCGCCTGTTGAAGAAGCATGCCCTTGCTCATGACTGGGAAATCCGCACGTTCAAGCATCCCGTACCGCTCTTCACCGCACCCAGCGCCCGCGAGTTCGGTATTGGCTCGGCGGTCGTGGCCGGCATCGCTGCCCTCGTGGTCGGTGGTGTTTTCTTTGCGCGGCAGCAGCTGCGAGATTAGGCCGCTTGCGCGATGCCGTCGGCTTCGCGGGCGCCGGCCTCCCAGGCGTCGAGAAGCAGCGTAATGAGCACCGCCGGATCCTTGTCATAGGTATCCAGTGCCGCGCGGTAGTCCGCGCGATGCCGGTTGAGGTAGGTCTCGGGCACGGTGAAACCCCGCGGATCGAAGCCGGTATGGATGGCGGCGGTGCGCGCGGCGACGAGCGCCACGGCGGTGCTGCGCGCCCCGAAGAGCGAGCGCGCGGCAATCTCCGCGTGCAGCACCACCGGCAACAAACGGTCAAAATCCACGCCGGCCCCGCGTGTGATGAGCTGCGCCAGCGCCTGCACCACTGCCGGATCCTTCTCGGGACGACCCGCGCCGCCCGCCGCGACATCAATCCGGGCTAGGACCTGCAGCGGTGCCCGCGCGAAGGTGCGCACCGTAGCCTGCTGCTTTTCCGGAGCGAGCAAAGAATAAGCGCTGACCGCGGGTGGGATACCGTCAGCCTCAAGCGGCGCGCCGTCAATCGCCGCGGCCGCCCGCGCACCGCGCAACAGCGACTCGGAAGAAATAACGTCAAACTTGCGCAAGCCCGCGGGACGGCGGTGTACGCGCGCAATCGCTGCGGCAGCGGAACCGGCTTTGTCCTCCACCCCAGAAAGGGCCATCAGCGGGGTCAGCGGGTCAGAATGCGGCATACCCATTACAATAACGCCGTACCCACTTTGCGGGCCGCACCACATGAACTCTGGAAAGTTCATTACTATGGCCGATATAGATTGCGACAAAACAGTAGGAGTTTTTAACCGTGAGCAACGACGGACTATTCACTGACGGGTCCAACAAGTTCGCCCCGAAGGTAGACAGCATTCCCTTGAGCGATGCGGATACCTCCCGCCGTGGCGAAGCATCCATCGGCCAGCTCGTGTCCAACGCCACCGAGCAGATGTCCCAGCTGGTTCGCTCTGAGGTTGAGCTAGCCAAGACCGAGCTCGCTGCTTCTGCCAAGAAGGGCGGCATCGGCGCGGGCATGTTCGGTGTGGCCGGCACCGTGGCTCTGTATAGCTCCTTCTTCTTTTTCTTCTTCCTGGCGGAGCTGCTGGCCGTATGGCTCGACCGCTGGGCTGCCTTCCTGATTGTCTTCCTCATTATGGTCGTCTTGGCCGCCGTCGTGGCCTTCATCGGTTTCAAGCAGGTCAAGCAGGTCAAGGCCCCGGAGAAGACCATCCAGTCCACGAAGGAACTCAAGAAGCTGGTTCCGGGTAAGGCTGAGAAGTCCATCGAGCGTGGTCTCTACACCTAAACCCTCAGGGTCCTTTCTCTCTCTTTACAGCCCCGCCCCGAGCATCTGCGTTCGGGGCGGATTTCGTCTATCTACCCTCCCCCTTCGAAAGGCCCGCCCCTATGAATCCCCTACCGCCCTCCGTAGTGGAGCTTGACGGCCCCTTTGAGCACGAGTTCCTGCACACGCGCGGCATCCGCCTGCACGCCGTCACCGCCGGCAACGCGGATGACCCGCTGGTGCTTTTACTCCATGGTTCTTTCGGCGGGTGGTTCGACTTCCGGAATGTCATTGCCCCGCTTGCCGACGCCGGCTTCCACGTCGCCGCCCTCGACATGCGCGGCTTTGGCATGTCTGACAAACCTCCGCTCGAACCCGGCCAGGATATCCGCGTGGCGGTGGGCGATGTCAGCGGTGCCATCCGCGCATTAGGCCACGATGACGCCTACCTGGTTGGTGCGGATACCGGTGGTGCGGTGGCATGGGCACTGGCTACCGAGCGGCCCGAGCGGGTACGCGGGCTGGTTTCTGTTTCGGCAGCACACCCAACTGATTTGCGCCGCGCCATCGCCGCACGCCCCTGGGATTTCGGGTGGGTTCTCCTACGCGCGGCGTTGTGCCGCCTGGGAAAGATCGGCGCTCCCAGCCTCCTGCTGCGGGAAGATACCTATCACCGGGAGATGGATCTCGATGCCCTCGGATCCTTCAGCGGCGCCGAGCGTGAGGAGGCCCTGCGCTTGCGTGTGGCCTCCTCACGTATTGGAAACGTCCGCCGCGGAATCATCTGGAACCACCGACTGTGCACCGCCGTGGTTCCGCTGAGTTGGCTCGAGCTCGGTGTGCAGTGTCCGACGCTGTTCATTCATGCCGATCAGATGTTGTGGCGGCCGGTAGCCCGGCGCGCGGCGCGACGCTGCCGTGGGGGTTTTACCGCCACCACCATCCCCGGCGCCAAGAACCTCCCCTACCTTGAGAACCCTCACGGTTTTACTCAGACCATCATTCAGTGGCTGCGAGATAGGTAACATTCACTCCCCTCCGTGTCCCACCCCTCTCAGGGGGATGGGACTTTTTTCATTCTCCAACAAAACCGCAGGTCAGGAACAAATACCTACCGATCTATAGCTTTCATTGCGGGACATATTTTTCGATTCCTTGTATATGAGGCGCGCCACGCGGTAGCTTCATAACAAACCAACACCACAGGTTTTCTACATCTTTCGCACCACGGAGGTCTAAGACCCACATGACGCTCAAGAAGACACTTGCTGCTCTCTCTGTCGCTACCCTGCCGCTCACCCTCGCGGCCTGTGGTGGCGATAACTCCGGTTCGGACTCTGCTTCCGGCTCCGCATCCGGTGACGGAATCGTCACCGTCAACGGCTCCGAGCCACAGAACCCGCTCATCCCGGCCAACACCAACGAAACCGGTGGCGGACGCATCGTCGATTCCATCTACGCCGGCTTGGTCTACTACGACGGCGACGGCGAAGCCCAGAACGAGCTGGCTGAATCCATCGAGCCGAACGATGACAACACCGAGTTCACCGTCAAGCTCAAAGAGTCGAAGTTCTCCGACGGCTCCCCGGTGACCGCGAAGAACTTCGTGGACGCCTGGAACTACGCCGTGGCCAATGACCAGCTCAACGCTTCCTTCTTTGCCAACATCAAGGGCTTCGAGGAAGGCGTGAAGGAGATGGAGGGCCTTAAGGTCGTCGACGACCTCACCTTCACCATCGCACTAAACAGCCCGGAGCAGGACTTCCCGGCACAGCTGGGCTACTCCGCGTTCTACCCGCTGCACGAGTCTGCCCTGGAGGACATGGATGCCTTCGGCCAGAACCCGATTGGTAACGGCCCCTACAAGCTGACCGAGTGGAACCACAACCAGGACGCGACCGTCGTCCCGAATGAGGAGTACAAGGGTGGCCAGACCCCGCAGAACGACGGCATCAAGTTCGTCTTCTACGCCGGCCAGGATGCAGCTTACGCCGACCTGCTGGCAGGCAACCTGGACGTCCTCGACGCCATCCCGGACGCTGCCTTCGACGTCTACGAGACCGACCTCGGTGACCGCGCTGTGAACCAGCCGACCGCCGTGTTCCAGTCCTTCACCTTGGGTGAGAACCTCGAGCACTACTCCGGCGAAGAAGGCGTCCTGCGCCGCCAGGCCATCTCCCACGCCATCAACCGCGAGGAGATCACCGAGACCATCTTCAAGGGCACCCGCACCCCGGCCAAGGACTTCACCTCCCCGGTTATGCCGGGCTACTCCGAGGACATCAAGGGCAACGAGGTCCTGAAGTATGACCCGGAGAAGGCCAAGGAACTGTGGGCTGAGGCCGACAAGATCAACAAGTGGGACAACCCGACCCTCGAAATTGCCTACAACTCCGACGGTGGCCACAAGAGCTGGGTGGATGCAACCACCAACTCCATCAAGAACACCCTCGGCATCGAGGCTGTTGGCGCTCCATACCCGGACTTCAAGTCCCTGCGCGATGAGGTAACCAACCGCACCATCAAGACTGCCTTCCGCACCGGCTGGCAGGCAGACTACCCGAGCCAGGCCAGCTTCCTTGCTCCGCTGTACAAGACCAATGGTTCGTCCAACGACGGTGACTACACCAACCCAGAGTTTGACAAGCTTCTCGACGAAGCCCTGACCTCCACCTCCGAGGAAGACGCAATCAAGAAGTACACCGCGGCCCAGGAAATCCTGTTCAAGGACCTGCCGGCCATCCCGCTGTGGTACTCCAACGCCACCGGCGGCTACTCCGAGAACGTCGACAACGTCGTCTTCTCCTGGAAGTCCCAGCCGGTGTACTACAACATCACCAAGAAGTAACGCCACCTTTGCTACTTCGCACGACCCCCGCAACCTCCGTGAGGCGGGGGTCGCCCCACGTTTTCACCCCCGAAATGTGATTAGAAACGCGCTATAGATTTCCCGGAGCGTGGGATCACACATTAGAATTCTCGTAAGCTTTGACCTGCGTCCCAAAAATCGGAGAACGCTGGCAAGTACCTGCCCCACAACGAGTAAAGGACCACACTATGCTGCGCTATATCGGGCGCCGAGTGCTCCAGATGATTCCGGTGTTCTTCGGAGCCACCCTGCTCATCTACGCGCTCGTCTTCTTGATGCCCGGCGATCCAGTCGAAGCCCTTGGCGGTGACCGCGGCCTCACCGAGGCTGCCCGCGCCCGCATTGAGGCTGAATACAACCTCGACAAGCCGTTCATCATTCAGTATCTGCTCTATATCAAGGGCATCTTCATGTTGGACTTCGGCACGACCTTCTCCGGCGTGCCCGTGACCCAGGTGATGGCTAATGCCTTCCCGGTTACCGTGAAGCTCACCGTCATGGCGATCATTTTTGAATCCGTCTTCGGCATCCTCTTCGGCGTCTTCGCCGGTATGCGCCGCGGCGGCTTCTTCGATTCCACCGTGTTGGTCATCTCCCTGCTCGTCATCGCCGTGCCCTCCTTCGTTATCGGCTTCGTCTTCCAGTACCTCGTAGGCATTAAGTGGGGCGTCCTGCCGGTTACCGTCGGCGCTAACGCCACGGTGAAGTCCCTTCTCATGCCGGCCATGGTGCTCGGCGCGCTCTCCCTGGCCTACGTCATCCGCCTGACCCGCCAGTCCGTGGCTGAGAACCTGCGCGCCGACTACGTGCGCACCGCCCGCGCCAAGGGCCTGTCCAACGGCGCGGTGACCCGCCGTCACGTGCTGCGCAACTCGCTGATTCCCGTGGCCACCTTCATCGGCGCCGATATCGGCGCACTCATGACCGGCGCCATCGTGACCGAGGGCATCTTCGGCATCAACGGCGTCGGCGGCACCATGTACCAGGCCATTCTGCGCGGTGAGCCGACCACCATCGTCTCCTTCACCACGGTGTTGGTGATCATCTACATCATCGCCAACCTGCTCGTTGACCTCCTGTACGCCGTACTTGATCCGAGGATTCGCTATGCCTAATTTCGAGAAAACCACTCCCTACCCGGGCCAAGAGCACTTCGTCTCGGAAACCGATGAAACGGGTCTCGGCGCGGTCGACGCCGTCAAGGATGAGTCCGCTCCCTCCTCTCAGTGGGGCGAAGCGTGGCGCTACCTGCGCCGCCGCCCACTGTTCTGGGTCGCTGCCGTGATGATTCTCGTGGCAGTCCTCCTGGCTATCGCACCGGGTCTATTTACTAGCACCGACCCGCGCCTGTGCGAACTATCCAGGTCCCTCGCCCCCGCCGAGCCAGGCCACCCCTTCGGCTTCAACCGCCAGGGTTGTGACATCTATGCCCGCGTGATCTACGGTGCGCGTGCTTCGGTCGCCGTCGGCATCCTCACCACGCTGCTCGTCGTGGTGCTTGGTTCAATGATCGGCGCTATCGCCGGCTTCTTCGGCGGCTGGATCGACTCCGTCCTGTCCCGCATCACCGACATCTTCTTCGCCATCCCGCTGGTGCTCGCCGCCATCGTGGTTATGCAGATGTTCAAGGAGCACCGCACCATCATCACGGTGGTCTTGGTTCTTGGCCTCTTCGGCTGGGTCTCTATCGCCCGCATCACGCGCGGCGCGGTAGTCTCCATCAAGAATGAGGAATTCGTGCAATCCGCGCGCTCCATCGGCGCGTCGAGCTGGCGCATCCTGTTCAGCCACATCCTGCCGAACGCGGCCGCGCCCATCATCTCCTACGCCACCGTGGCGCTGGGTACCTACATCGTCGCCGAGGCCACCCTGTCCTTCCTGGGCATCGGCTTGCCGCCGACGTTCGTGTCCTGGGGCGGAGACATCTCCGACGCGCAGGCCTCCCTGCGTGTTGCCCCGGCAGTTCTGTTCTACCCGGCGGGTGCCTTGGGCCTGACCGTGTTGAGCTTCATCATGATGGGTGACGTCGTCCGCGATGCACTCGATCCGAAGGCGAGGAAGCGTTAATGACTAACCCACTTCTTGAAATGAAGGACGTTCGCATCTCCTTCACCACGTCGACCGGCGTGGTTGAGGCAGTGCGTGGCGTCAATATGACCATCTACCCGGGCCAGTCCGTGGCCATCGTGGGCGAGTCCGGTTCCGGTAAGTCGACCACGGCGATGTCCATCCTGGGCCTGCTGCCGGGCACCGGCAAGGTCACCGGCGGCCAGATCCTCTTCGAAGGCGAGGACATCACTCACTACAACAACAAGCAATTCGAATCGCTGCGCGGCGACAAGATCGGCTTGGTCCCGCAGGATCCCATGTCCAACCTGAACCCGGTATGGCGCATCGGCACGCAGGTTGAAGAGTCTCTCAAGGCCAACCACGTGGTGGAGGGTTCCAAGCGCCACGAACGCGTTGTGGAGCTTCTGGAGGAAGCCGGGCTTCCCGACGCCGAACGCCGCGCCAAGCAGTACCCCCACGAGTTCTCTGGTGGTATGCGCCAGCGCGCGCTCATCGCGATCGGCCTGGCCGCCCGCCCGAAGCTACTCATCGCCGACGAGCCCACCTCCGCGCTGGATGTAACTGTTCAGAAGACCATCCTGGACCACCTGGAGCACCTCACCGAGGAGCTGGGTAACGCCGTTCTCTTCATTACCCACGACCTTGGTCTGGCGGCCGAGCGCGCCGAACACCTCATCGTGATGCACCGCGGCCGCATCGTGGAGTCGGGCCCGTCGCGCGAGATCCTGCGTTCCCCGCAGCACCCTTACACCCGCCGCCTTGTCAAGGCCGCCCCTTCCCTCGCCTCCTCCCGCATCCGCGCGGCCAAGGAAGCTGGCGTGGAGGCCAAGGAACTCAAGTCGGGCGAGGCTATCGGCACCGCCGTCGAACCTGGCTCCACCGCTGCAGATTCCGCTGAAGGTTCATCTTCCGCGGCTCAGGCCCCGGTCATCTCGGTTCGCAACCTCACCAAGGAATTCGACATCCGCGGACAGCGTGGCGGCAAGAAGCTCCTCAAGGCTGTCGACGATGTCTCCTTCGACATCCGCCGCGGCACCACCCTGGCGCTGGTGGGCGAGTCCGGCTCCGGCAAGTCTACGGTGGCAAACATGGTGTTGGGCCTTTTGGAGCCGACCTCCGGCACCATCGAATTCGAAGGCCGTGATACCTCGAAGCTATCGAAGCAGGAACTCTTCAAGCTCCGCCGCAAAATGCAGGTGGTCTTCCAGAACCCTTATGGCTCACTGGATCCGATGTACTCCATTTACAAGTGCATCGAGGAACCCATGGCGCTGCACAAGGTGGGCTCGCGCAAGGAACGCGAGGCCCGCGTGGCCGAGCTTCTCGACATGGTCTCCATGCCTCGCTCCGCCATGCGCCGCTACCCCAACGAGCTCTCCGGCGGCCAGCGCCAGCGCATCGCCATCGCCCGCGCGCTCGCGCTGCGCCCAGAGGTCATCGTCCTCGATGAGGCCGTTTCCGCCCTGGACGTGCTGGTGCAGAACCAGATCATCCAGCTCCTCGCGGAGCTGCAGTCTGAGCTCAGCCTGTCCTATCTCTTCATTACCCACGACCTCGCAGTGGTCCGCCAGACTGCCGACGACGTAGTTGTGATGAAGAAGGGCCAGGCCGTCGAGCAGGGCACCGCCGACGATATCTTCGACAACGCCCAGCAGGAGTACACCCGCAACCTCATCAACTCGGTTCCGGGTATGCACCTCGATATCGGCACGGATATCTAGCTCAAGCGCGCCGACTACCCGTCAACCTTGCTGTGGTTGGCGGGTTCGGCATTGACGGGCCTTTATACCAGCGATAGCGGGCCGCGAAAGACGATGGTCTTTATATGCAATTACTGGACCCAAGACTGTTGAAAAACAACCAGCAATTCCATAAAGTGTACGGTGAGCCATATCACTTCTATGGACTCTAAAGGATCTCTAACACAAGGAATTCTGATGAAGAAAATCACCCTTTTAGCTTTCAGTTTGGCGCTCACCACATCTGGCGCGGGACCTTCTGCTGCCGCCACCAACGTGCAACCGTTCAAAATCTGCGAATACGAGAATGGATCACAATGCACCGGATGGTATCCAAATCCGGACACATGCCGAGACATCTTCAATAAGCCAGGCGTTACTGATTACCAGCTTCGCGCCTGCCTTGCTTGGAGTGGGCACGGGAGTCGGGGATAGGAACGCATAATGTCCACTTCCATCGTGATAATTCTTTTGGCTGTCCTACTCATCTCCCTCCCCGCAGGAATGATGCACCACCGCATTAACAAACGAACACATAGCCATGATCCCGAAGTTCGTCAGGCTGCTGTGGACTTTCAACGAGACGTCAGCAGAGGGCAAATGGGCTTTTAATTCACTCGCCCGCCCTCGCCGAAGACCTATTCCAGAAACCTATGAGACGCAGGAGCCGGTTGGGGTGGCGTCGACAAGCTGCGTAACGTCACCCACGTGGCCGCGCACCTCGTCCGCGGTGAGTGCATAGCCCGTGTCGGAGTCCTCCACGGAGGCACCAAACACAACGCCCAGCACCTGGCCCTCCGGGTTGATCATCGGGCCACCGGAATTGCCCTGCCGGATGCTGCCGCGCACCGTGTAGGCATCGCGCTCCACGCGGCCCGTGGAGTAGATATCCGGCCCGGCAATGGTCAGCCGGTCGCGCACTCGCGCCGGCTCCGCCGTGAACGGACCCGACTGCGGGAATCCCAAGACGATGGCATCATCCCCCGTCACAGCCGCTTGCTCCGCCCACGGCAAAGGCTCCAAGTCCAACCCGGGGCTATGCAGCACCGCAATGTCCACATCCGAGTTGTAGTACACCACGTGCGCCTCCTTGAGCCCGAGCACAGTATCGAGGTGAACCTTATCCGTGCCGGCCACAACGTGGGCGTTCGTGATGACGTAGTCCGGTTCCGTGACAAAGCCTGAGCCCATCAGCCGGCGCGAGCACGCCTCCGCATCACCCAGCACGTGGATTACGGAAGGTCGCACGCGTTCCGCGAGCTCAGGGTCCTCGATGTTCACTGCGGGAGCATCCACCTCCACATCGGCACCGGAGCGCTCCCACGGAGACACCAGCGGCGGCAGCCCAGACTCGTTGAGTAGTGCTGCGATACCGTTCGGCAGCGCCGCTAGGCGCGAGGGTGCCGCTGCATTGAGCGCGCTGAGTACGTGCGACTCACGCAGCGCTTGCCCCGGCCGGCCACCCAGGTTGGATGCCAAAGGCAGGGAAACCAACCAAATCACCACGATGGCCGCCACCGCCTGGAATACCGCACCAATTGAGGAGTCCACGCGCTGCCCCGAGCGGGTGCGCATGCGGTCCCGCAACGCCATGCCAAGCGACGTCCCCACCAGCTGCCCTAAGCCCACCAGCAGAATGAGCACGCCGACAGCCAACAAGAAGCGCACGGCGGCTTGGTCCGCCAAGCCCATCGCCAGCGGGGCAACCACAGTTCCCAGCACCAGCCCCGCAATGATTCCCACGGCGGCGAGGACCGCTGCTAAGGCGCCCTGCCGCCAACCCACGCGAACAGCGAGGAGCACGGCAACCACGATCAGGATGTCAACAGCAAGAGACACAGAGGGAATGCTTTCTTAAGGGCTAAAAGGGGCAGAAACTAACCTATCTTCTCATTATTCAAGGAGCGGTTGAGTGATTCACGCAGATCGTGAACCATTTTCTTATCCCATTTCACGCTCCAGCCCGCATGATCCATCAGCCCAGACAGCACTCCCGCGGTAAAGCCCCACACCAGGTAGCCCCGCGTCCGAAACGCCGGCCCCTTCCAGCGGCCAAATCCCACCATCATGCGATTCGTGGGATCCGCCAGCTCCCGCAAAGGGACGGTGAAGACATCATCGGTTTCCGCGGGGCTCGCCGGCCACACGTCACCCGGTTTATGCCAATACGCCAGGACCGGGCTCACGGTGTTGCCGGTAGCTGGGATATCCAGCTTGCTCCACTGCTCAAGGGGCGTGACGGTGGAGCGGTCGAGGCCGGTTTCTTCTTCGGCTTCGCGCAGGGCGGCGTCGACAAGCGAAGTGTCCTCTTCATCCTTGCGCCCACCAGGAAATGCAATCTGGCCGGAGTGCGAGCGCATCGAGGGCGAACGGTGCGTGAGCAGCACCTCGCCATCCTCAAAGCTCGTGCCCTTCAGCAGCACCAACACTGCCGATTCGCGGCGGCGCCGAGCGGCCGGGAGGTGACGGATGAGGTGCTCTTGTACCTTGCCGGCATCAACCCCGAGCGCGGGGTGCAGCCACTCAGGGGCGTGCGCAGGAAACAGTCGGCTCATTTAAGAACCTCCTCGACGGCCTCCTCCAATTCTTCGGCGGAGCTAAACGGTTTGATGAACTTCTCTTCCACCTTGCCATCGCGCACCACGAGGGTGATGGGGATGACGCCCGGCAGCCCGAGCTCGCCAGCGAAGGTCCCATCCTCGTCCTGGTAGCTGGGGATGTCGACCTGCAGGTCACTCAAAAGCGCAGCACCGTTGGCGGCGTTCGCATCCGCATGCACGCCGACGACATTCCACGTCGAGTGCGAGCGTGCAAGGTCTTCGAAGAAGGGCAGCTCCGTGCGGCACGGCTCGCACCACCATGCCCACAACGTGACGATCTGAACGTTCTTGGCCGCCGCGGTACCGGCCGCTCCTAAGCAGGGAAGGTCCACCCCAGCAATGGGCCCCTCGGGGCACTTGGGACGCTTGGCTACTTCTTGCTCCTGCGCCTCGGGGACGGGGACCTCCGGCTCATCATCCTCAAGGAGATTCACCACGCCGACGAACGCGAGTGCCGCCAGCGCAACAATGGCTGCGATGCTCACCTTCACGTATCCGGGCCACCGAGAATATTGGCTCATTGCTCCACCTTAACCCCGCGACGGGCACCATGGGGCGAGGACGCAGGCCGTGCACTTCGGCTTCCGGGCGGTGCACACGCGCCGCCCATGGAGGATGAGGCGGTGAGAGAATACGGTTTGTTCCTCTTCGGGCACGCGCTTGGCGACGTCCCTCTCAATCGCCCGCGGCGTCTTCGCCTCGGTCAGACCGAGCCGCTGACTCAGTCGCGTGACGTGGGTATCCACGGTGATTCCCGGCAGCCCAAAGGCATTTCCCCGCACCACCAACGCGGTCTTGCGGCCGACGCCGGGCAGCGAGGTGAGCTCGTCGATGCCGCGTGGTACCTGCCCGTCGAAGTCCGCGACGAGCTTTTCACCGATGCCCAACAGGTGGCCGGCCTTCATGCGCTGAAAGCCGAGTGGGCGGAGAATGCGCTCAAGGTCGGCGCGGTCCGCGGCGGCATAATCCGGCGCGGAGGGGTAGGCTGCGAACAGCTCCGGGGTGACCTGGTTGACGCGGGCATCCGTGCACTGTGCTGAAAGCACTGTCGCTACGAGTAGCTCAAGGGGGTTGGTGAAGTCTAGTTCACAGTCGGCATCGGGATATTCGTCCGCGAGGGCGGTACGAATATGGGCAACACGCGCTTCCTCGGTATCATCGTCATGCTGTGCAAAAAGGTCAGGGGACATAGAAGTAACTCTAGTGACGGAAGTTAGAATGGAAAGCATGATTTCGCTCGTTGTCCTCGTCCCGCTGTGCCTCGCCCTGTTTGCCATTCTCATGGAAAAGCTAGAGGCAACGGCCTTCGAGAATTAAACAGATTAGTAAAGGCATGTGACTA
Source organism: Corynebacterium sp. HMSC056F09 (assembly GCF_001815785.1). Taxonomy (NCBI): domain Bacteria; kingdom Bacillati; phylum Actinomycetota; class Actinomycetes; order Mycobacteriales; family Corynebacteriaceae; genus Corynebacterium; species Corynebacterium sp. HMSC056F09. The sequence continues at coordinate 8,323 of NZ_KV821883.1, read as the reverse complement.
TTTTTCCCGTTGGTGGAAATAGTGACTAATTGCACTGTATGATGTTGTGCAGTGCCTCGTGGCGCACTGGAGACTAGGTGCGTCAAAATAGACCAAACCAGCTTGCGTCCAAGTGTTTTCCTCGCTGCGCAGGCTTTAAGGAGTAACAGTGGAAGGCGTACAGGACATCCTCTCCCGCGCTGGCATTTTCCAGGGCGTCGATCCGGTAGCAGTACAAAACCTCATCGAGCAAATGGAAACCGTCCGTTTCCCGCGCGGCACCACCATTTTCGAGGAAGGAGAGCCGGGCGACCGCCTCTACATCATCACCTCGGGAAAGATTAAGCTTGCTCGCCACGCCCCGGATGGCCGTGAGAACCTGCTGACCGTGATGGGTCCGTCCGATATGTTCGGTGAGCTTTCTATCTTCGATCCGGGCCCGCGCACCTCATCCGCTGTGTGCGTCACCGAGGTCACCGCCGCCACGATGAACTCCGAAATGCTCAAGCAGTGGGTGGCCGATCATCCGGCGATTGCGCAGCAGCTGCTGCGCGTGCTGGCCCGCCGTCTGCGTCGCACCAACGCCAACCTGGCGGACCTCATCTTTACCGATGTTCCGGGCCGCGTGGCCAAGACCCTGCTGCAGCTGGCTAACCGCTTCGGCTCGCAAGAGGGCGGTGCACTGCGCGTGAACCACGACCTCACTCAGGAAGAGATCGCCCAGCTCGTCGGCGCGTCCCGCGAGACCGTCAACAAGGCGCTGGCCACCTTCGCCCACCGCGGCTGGATTCGCTTGGAAGGCAAGTCGGTGCTCATCGTCGATACCGAGCACTTGGCTCGCCGCGCGCGCTAGGCCTTAAAGGCCGAGCCAGCATATGCCGCCTCCGGGCGGCTGTGGCCCAATGCAAAATCCCCCGAGAATTTCTCGGGGGATTTTCCTATGCGGTGTTTTAGTTCTGAGCCGCGAGGTACTTCAGCGCAGTGCGCGTGGATTGCTCGGCGGCGTGGCGAAGGACCGGGTCTACGTCGTCGTACATCTCATCGACGAGGGTCTTAACGTCAACATCCTCGCCAAGGCGCCCGCGGACCTCTTTAATCTGATCCAAGCGGTGGTGACGGCGGTCAATGTACTTGCGGGCAACCGCGGAGGTGTCCTCCAAGTCCGGGCCATGCCCCGGGAAGAGTGCTACATCCTTGCCGCGCTCTTCGAGAAGGTCCAGCGTCTTCAGGTAGGCGCCCAAGTCACCATCGGTCTCAGACAGGAGCACGGTGTGACGGCCAGCGATGGTATCACCGGTCAGAATTCCCTCCAGGGTGGAGTGCTTAGCCTCTTCGGACCATACGAAGAAGCAGGTGGAATCCGCAGTGTGGCCAGGGGTATGGACCACCTCGAGTTGCGGGGTGATGCCGTCGACGGTGATCACTTCGCCGTCGACAAGCGCCTCCGCGCCGTTGCAGTAGTTCGGATCGAACGCGCGAATCGGAGCGCCGGTGAGCTGGCGCAGACGCTGAGCGCCCGAGGCGTGATCATCGTGGCGGTGAGTGAGAAGGATCAGTGCTACCTCGCCCGCTTTCGCGGTCACAACGTTGAGATGCCCCTCATCCTCTGGGCCTGGATCGACCACAATGGCGCGGGAATCTTCTCCGGCGCGAATGATCCACGTGTTGGTGCCTTCCAAGGCGGTGTAGCTGGGATTATCGCACAGCACGACACCGACGGACTGGCTCACGGGACGCAATTGGCTATATGCAGGATGCTCCATGGTTCTAACCCTATCCGATTACTCAGCGATTTCTACGATAACTTCGATCTCAACGGGGGAATCCTTCGGAAGGACCGCTACCCCCACTGCAGAACGCGCGTGAACACCGGCATCACCAAAGACCTCCCCGAGGAAGTTCGAGGCACCGTTGATAACCGCGGCCTGATCCGTAAAGGATGGAGCCGAGGCGACGAAGCCGACCACCTTCACCACGCGGGTGACACGGTCGAGGCCCACGAGCCCATCGATGGCAGCCAACGCGTTTAGCGCGGCCGTGCGCGCCAGCTCCTGTGCCTTCTCGAGGTCCACTTCTGCGCCAACCTTACCGGTAGCAGGCAATTCGCCGCCTACGACGGGCAGCTGACCGGAGGTCCATACCTGGTTTCCTACCTGGATGGCCGGGATATAGGACGCGAGAGGGACCGCGACAGAAGGAAGCTCGACGCCGAGTTCTTCCAGGCGTGCGAGGGCGCCCATTAGGACTCCTCCAGAGGGCGCTTGAAATAGGCGACGACATTCTCCGGGTTCATGCCCGGGGTGATAGTGACGAGCTCCCAGCCGTCCTCACCCCAGGAATCGAGGATTTGTTTCGTCGCGTGCGTAAGAACCGGCGCGGTTGCATATTCCCATTTAGTCATGGGCCCAATGCTACTAAATACCGATGAGTTCGCCACCCTCAGCAAGGTAATGCGCCCAGCTGGTGATGTGCGGATTCTTGCGCAGGAGGGCGCGGCGCTGGCGCTCCGTGAGGCCGCCCCACACGCCAAACTCCACGCGGTTATCAAGGGCATCCGCGCGACACTCGTTCAACACTGGGCAGTGACGGCAAATCACCGCAGCCTTACGCTGCTCTGCCCCTCGCACGAACAGTGCATCAGGGTCACCGTTGCGGCACTTGGCTTGGGTAACCCACTCACCACGCTCGGAGGTTAACGAGGCATTCTTTACCATTGCGGACCGTCCTGCACCTTTGACACTGACTGCCATGGCTAGGTAACTCCTTCCAAGTTCCCCCCGTCGTAGTGGAAGATCATGAATAACCCTCAACCCGACGGAATATTATGTACCATTGGTAAGTCTATTCACAGACCGGTATACCTGTCTAACAGGTCACACTTTAGGGGGGTCTCCCGGATCTGCACCTGAACCACTAGTGTGTGGAGGGTGACTGTCATCAAATCCCTGGGAAAGCTCGTCCTGTCCACAGCACTGGTCGGCATCCTCATCGCGCTGGCCATCGCCCCCGTCGCCGGCGTCAGTGGCGTTGCCGTGGCCAGGACGAACGACACGATGCAATCGGACATCCAGGATCTCACCAGCGGGGATACCCCCGGCGTGAGCACCATCTTGGATGCCAAGGGCAACCCCCTTGCCTACATCTACGAACAGCGCCGCCATCCGGTACAGCCGGATGAGATCTCCGACGCTATGAAGCAGGCAGTCGTGGCCATCGAGGACCGCCGCTTCTATGAGCACGAAGGCGTCGATCTGCAGGGCAACGTCCGCGCTTTGTGGACCAACTTGGCCGCGGGCGGCGTCTCCCAGGGCGCGTCCACGCTGGATCAGCAGTACGTGAAGAACTATCTCCTCCTCGTCAATGCCACCACGGATGAAGAACGGCAAGCCGCAACCGAGCAATCCATAGCCCGCAAGCTGCGTGAGATGCGCATGGCGACGGATATCGACGCCAAGCTTTCCAAGGATGAGATCCTCACCAACTATCTCAACCTCGTGCCCTTTGGCAACCACTCCTACGGTATCGAGGCCGCCGCCCGCACCTATTTCGGCTCCGATGCCGCGCACCTCACCGTGCCACAGGCAGCGATGCTCGCCGGCATGGTGCAATCCTCGGAGTATCTCAATCCCTACACCAACGAGGAAGGCGTGCTCGAACGCCGCAATGTGGTGCTCCAAGCTATGGTCGACACCGGCTCCCTGTCCCAGGAGGACGCCGATGCCTATGCCCAAGAACCCCTCGGCGTGTTGGATAGCCCCGCCACGCTGCCCAATGGCTGCATCGGCGCGGGTGATCGCGGTTTCTTCTGCGACTACGTGATGGACTACCTCGCCGATAAGGGCATCGACCGCGAGCATCTAGCACGCGGTGGCCTGACCGTAAAAACCACCCTTGACCCCGACGTCCAGGACCAAGCTCTCAACGCAGTACGCAGCCACACCGCCCCGGATACCGAGGGCGTAGCGGAAGTCATGAACGTGATCAAGCCGGGCACTGATTCCCGCAAGGTCCTCGCCATGGTGTCCTCGCGCACCTACGGGCTCGACCTTGCCAACAACGAAACCCTCCTGCCCCAGCCCAATTCGCTGGTGGGCAACGGCGCCGGCTCCGTGTTCAAACTCTTTACAGCCGCGGCCGCCTTGGAATCGGGCTACGGCATCAAAGACAAACTGGCAGTGCCCAAACGCTACGAGGCGGAAGGGCTAGGCTTCGGCGGCGCTGAGAACTGCCCACCCAACAAGTACTGCGTGGAAAACGCCGGCAGCTACGCCTCCACGATGACCATGCAGGACACTCTCGCCTACTCCCCCAACACCCCCTTCATCCAGCTCACTGAGCAGCTTGGCGTCGAGCGCATCGTCGACATCGCCGTGAAGCTCGGCCTGCGCTCCTACGAGGAGCCCGGCAGCTACGACGGCGAATCCTCCATCGCCGACCACATTAAGGACTCCAACCTGGGCTCCTTCACGCTCGGCCCGACGGCGGTGAACGCGCTCGAGCTTTCCAACGTGGGCGCGACGGTGGCGTCGGAAGGCATGTGGTGCGAGCCGAACCCCATCGAGGAGGTCACGGACTCCCACGGTAACGAGGTGTACCTCAAGCACACCCCGTGCGAACGCGCGGTGGGCAAAGAGGTGGCCAAGGCGCTGGAAAACAACATGACCGCCGATACTGAAAAGGGCACGGCGGCCGATTCTGCGCGTGCTGCGGGCTTCAGCGGCAAGGCCGCCGCCAAGACTGGTACCACGGAGTCCAACCAGTCCTCGGCATTCCTCGGCTTCAACTCTGAGGTTGCTGCCGCGCCGTATATCTACAATGACGGCACCACCACGAGCCCGCTGTGCACCGGGCCCGTGCGCCAGTGCGCCAACGGCAACCTCTTCGGTGGCAAGGAGCCCGCATCAACGTTCTACACCATGGCCGCGCGCGTTCCCGATGCGCTGAAGGGAACGGTGCCGGACTACGACCGCGCTTATGATTCGGGCACGGTATCGCCGCTTATCGACGGGTTGAAGGGCAAGTCCGAAAGCCAAGCCCGCTCCGCTCTAGAGAAGGCTGGCTACGTGGTCAAAACCACCGAGGTGCCCGCGCCCGGCGTGGGCTACGGCAAGGTGGTTCGTGTCATCACCGGTGCATCCGGCACTAAGAAGGGTGCGGAGGTAACGCTGCAGCTTTCCGACGGCTCCGCTGGCGACTCCGCAAGCTCCGGCACCTCCAACTCCAGCTACTACACCCCGTCGGCGCCGAGCGGCAACGGCGGTGGCACGGACAATGGCCAGCCGGCTACTCAGTCCGACCCGCTGTTCTCCCAAGAGGATGTCGACCGCCTGACGAACGACGTGCGGGATTTCTTCGGGCTTTAGCGCAGAGCGCTAAAGCGTAAAAACGGGCTACAGCGTGACAAGGAGCTAGAGCGTGACAAGGAGCTAGAGCGTAAAACGGGCTACAGCGTGGGTGCTAGCGCTCCTGCGCTAACACGCTAGTTGAGGGCGGCCTTGACCGCGGTGGACAGGCGCTTGCCGTCGGCGCGCCCAGCAGCCTTGGCGGTGGCCACCTTCATCACGTTGCCCATCTGCTTGATGGTCACCGGCTCGCCGGAATCCTTCTCAACCTCGGCGATGGATTCAGCGACGAGGGAGTTCAGGGCGTCGTCGTCAAGCTGCTCCGGCTGGTAGGCCTCGAAGAAGGGGACGTCGACAAGCTCTGCCTCCGCCAACTCCGGGCGGCCGTTTTCCGCGTAGACCTCTGCGGACTCGCGGCGCTTTTTAATCTCACGGGCGATGACCTTGAGGATGTCCTCATCGGTGATCTCGTGGCGGGAACCAGAAGTTTCCTCCGCCTGGATGGCAGACAGCAGAGAACGGATGGCGCTCGTACGGGCCTTATCCTTGGCCTTCATCGAGGTCTTGAGGTCAGCACGGATAGTTTCTTTCAACTCACTCATGCCCTTCAATCTACGCCTGCCGGCCAGGTAGTGTGGTGAAGGTGAAGATTTTCCCTGTTCTTGGCGGACTCGCCGCCGCCGGCCTAGGCGTTGCCGCGTGGGCGCACTCAGAACTCACCAAGTTTGAGCTCAAGGAGTACACCCTGCCGCTTCTGGAGCCCAGTACGCTGCGCGAGGAGTCCGAGTTCCGTATCCTGCACGTGTCCGACCTCCACATGATCCCGGGCCAGCGAGCCAAAATCGAGTGGGTCTCAGGCCTCGATGCCCTTGACCCGCACTTGGTGATCAACACCGGTGACAATCTCTCCGACAAGCGCGCTGTCCCCGAGGTACTCCGCGCCCTGGGCCCGTTGCTGAGCCGCCCGGGGATGTTCTGTTTTGGCACCAACGACTACTGGGCGCCGCGTATCCCGAACCCCTTCAACTACCTGATTGGGAAGAAGAACGAACCCTCCTACGTGAACCTGCCTTGGAAGGGCATGCGCGCGGCCTTCGTGGAACACGGCTGGCACGACGCCAACCAGGCCCGCGTGGAGTTCAAGGTAGGCGACGTCCGCCTCGCTGCCGCCGGCGTGGACGACCCACACCACGACTTAGATGACTACTCCGAAATCGCCGGCATCCCGAACGAGGACGCCGACCTTTCCTTGGCACTGCTACATTCCCCGGAACCCCGCGTCCTAGAGAAGTTCGCGGCCGACGGCTACCAGCTGTCCCTGTCCGGGCACACGCACGGCGGCCAGCTCTGCCTGCCTTTCAAGGTGGCGGGTTCGCGCTCCATCGTGACCAACTGCGGCATCGACCGCGTTCGCGCGGAGGGCCTACACCGGTTCGGAGAGATGTACATGCACGTCTCCAACGGGCTGGGTACCTCCAAGTTCGTCCCCTTCCGCGTCTTCTGCCGCCCGTCGGCCACGCTGCTGCGCATCACCGAGAAGGCCGCCTAGGGATACCCCCTCCACGCTGCCGTTTTGTCCTTTCAGGCTGGGGTGCGTTACAGTAATCCGGTACCGCTTAGAGCGAGACACCGGGATATGGCGCAGCTTGGTAGCGCGCTTCGTTCGGGACGAAGAGGTCGCAGGTTCAAATCCTGTTATCCCGACCACTAAACCCGCAGGAAACTGCGGGTTCTTTTCGTTTTCACCGGGCGGCGGGCAGGGCGCCCGCCCTCCTAGAAGCTGGAGGAACCACCCGAGCCGGAAAAGCCCGAGCTAAACCCGCTGTTGACGCCGCCGCTGCTGCCGGAAGAGCTTTCGCGGGCGGCAGTCGCGTCGCTGTCCCAGGTGCTCACAACATAGAAGGGCACGTAGCCGTGGTAGCCAGAGCCAGCGAAGAAGTTGGAGTCATAGATATGCGTGCGCTCGGGGCGCTCCTCGGCCTCATTGCGCTTCTGCAGCTGTGCCTGCAGGTGCTCCGAGAGCAGCGCAGAGCGGTCCAAGAGCTCCAAGTAGCGTTCCATGAACTGCGGATGATTCGGTTCCTGGGACAAAGCAACGGCGGCACCTTCCAGCTCCTTGGCGTGACGCTCCAGAGACGAGTCGATATCCGCCGCTAGGTAACCCGCCTGGGCTAGGTCTTTACCCAACTCGTAGAGCTCGAAGCGGCGGGCGTCGGCATCAGCGTCTTCGATTCGGTGCAGCTTGTCGATGTTGGCCTCGGCGGTTTCCACGCGCTCACACAGTTCGCGCGCGTGAGCGATGGGTTCGGCATGCGAGCGGAACTGGTCATCCGGCGCGTCAGCCGGTATCGACATCAGCGAGCCCACCTGGGAGTCGATAGCGAGGAAGTCATCACGCAGGCCCTCCCAGTCCTCGCGCAAACGCTCATCCACGAGGCCGGATTGCAGCGAGTGCGCCCGGATATCGATCTCCCGCAGGCGCTGCGCCACATCGGTATAGGTCTGCGACACATAATCCCAATCCTCGCGCGCCTGCTGCGCGTTCTTCTGACGGCTGCGGCGAGTACCGCCAACGATGCCTGCGCCCGCGCCACCAACGCTCAGGCCCGCTACCCCCAGACCAATGGCCGCCCCGATGCGCCCTTCTTTCGCGCCCTCATACTGGGTATCCGCAGCGCGGTCCACGTCGATCGCAGCCGCCGCACCCGCAAAGAGACCAGCAGGAATGTTGTCATCCCGCACGCCCGGCTTAATGGCTTCGATGGACTGCTCGAGATGGCTATCTTTCTTGCGCAGCTTCATCTGTTCGGCCACGTCCTCACCCGCGAAGACGAAGGCCTGGCGCGGATCGAGGCCGACGCCGACGAAGACTTGGCCATCGGCAAACTTATCCTTGCCGATAAGCTCCGGGTGATTGTCACGCAAATACTCCTCCACGGAGTCGTTGACGTTTTCTTTGTTCTTGGCAAAGAGGCTCTTCCGGTTTCGGGGTGCGTAGCGGG